>JBOHYT010000021.1:0-3187 GCA_050738055.1 Rhodanobacteraceae bacterium | reverse complement strand
GCGCGAGGCCGTCGCGCGAGTCGGCTTTCGACAACGCTTCCTCGAGGTCGATCGTGCCTTCCTTGTAGAGCCTGTAGAGCGACTGGTCGAAGGTCAGCATGCCTTCCTCGAGGCTGCGCTCCATCGCAAGTTTCACCTCGTGGATCTCACCGCGGCGCAGCAGGTCGCGGATGTGCGGGGTGTTGATCAGCACCTCGGTGGCCGGCCGGCGGTGGCCGTCCTTGCCGATCACCAGGCGCTGCGAAATGATCGCCTTCAGGTTCAGCGCCAGGTTCATCAGAATGTTCTTGTGCGCGGGCTCGGGGAAGAAATTGAGGATGCGCTCGATGGTCTGGTCGGCGTTGTTGGAGTGCAGCGTCGCGAGGCAGATATGGCCAGTTTCGGAGAAACCGATCGCCGCATCCATGGTGTCGGTATCGCGGATCTCGCCGATCAGGATCACGTCCGGCGCCTCGCGCATCGCGTTCTTGAGCGCCCCTTGGTAGCTATGGGTGTCCAAGCCCACTTCGCGCTGGTTGACGATGGACTTCTTGTGTCGGTGCAGGTACTCGATCGGATCCTCGATGGTGAGGATGTGGCCCGCGGAGTTGGTGTTGCGGTAGTCGATCATCGAGGCGAGCGTGGTCGACTTGCCCGAGCCGGTCGCGCCGACCACCAGGATCAACCCGCGCGGCTCCATGATCAGCTTCTTGTAGATCTGCGGCAGCAGCAGTTCCTCGATGCTCGGGATCTCGCTCTTGATCGCGCGGATCACCAGCGCCACTTCGCCGCGTTGCTTGAACACGTTCACGCGGAAGCGGCCAACGTCCTTCACCGCCAGCGCCATGTTGTATTCGAGTTCGCGCTCGAACTTGGGCACCGAGCCCTCGTCCATCAGCGAATAGGCGATCTTCTTGACCATGCCCGAGGGCAACGGCGAGGTGCCGAGCGCCGCGAGCTTGCCCTCGATCTTGATGTGCACCGGCGTGCCCGTGGACAGGAACATGTCCGATGCACCGCGATCCATCATCAGCTTGAGGAAGTACCCGATGTCCATCATTCGTCCCCGGTCATGGTGTTTGCGCGCGCCCCCCGCGACGTTGCAAAGCCGAAATGGTACCCCGACAATGCGGCCACGCATCCCGGAATGTTGTTTATGACACGCACGCGGCGAAAAATCCATTACCCCCGTCTCGGCTTGGCGGTTGGACTGGTCGCGACGCTTGCGGCGTGTGCCAGCCTGCCGCCGCCGATCCAGTTGATGGACCGCGCCCAATCCGAGGTCCGGGCCGCGCGCGCCGCCGGCGCCGTCACCAGCGCGCCCGAAGCGTACGCCGAGGCCGAACGCCGGCTCGCCGCGGCGCAGCAGTTCAGCACCAACGGCGACAACGGCAACGCGACCGACAAGGCCCAGGAGGCCGAAGCCGCGGCCGCCACGGCGCGGGCCCAAGCCGACCTGGCGAAGCTCGACCAACAGATCGCCCAGCAGACATCGGTGAACGCCAATCTCCAGGCCGACCTCGAGCGCCGCCAGGCTGCTGCCGCCGCGGCCCAAGCGGCAGTGGCCGCGCCACCGGCGTCGGCATCGTCGGCATCGGCATCTTCAGCATCCGGCAACGCACCGGTGAACCTTCCTTCCATCGAACTCGGCCAGCCCGCGACCCCGGCTTCTGCGGCGAGCGCCGCGATGCCGCCGCCTGCCTCCACCAGCGGCAACCCTGATTCGGGGGTGCAGCCATGAAGCGCGCACTCTTCACCGCAGCGGTGTGCCTGGTCTTCGCGGCCGGATTCGCGGTTCGGCCTGCGCACGCCGCATCGGAGAATCCCGATGTCGCGCGACTGTCCGCGCAACTCGAGAAGTTGAGCGCCGACCCGGTGCTCGGCCAATACGCGTTTGCCCAGCGCACCTTGGCGCGGGACGCGATCAACGAGTTGCAGAACGCCGGGCGTGGCCAGCACGAGCATGCGCTGTTCATGGCCGAGCAGCGGGTGGCGCTGGCCGAGGCTTCCGCGAAAGCCGACGCCGATCGCGCCAAGCTCGACCGGCTTCAACTCGAACACAGCCAGATCATGCTGCAGGCGAGCCAGGCCGATGCCGCGGCGGCGCGCGCCGAGCTTGCCCGCCAACGGCTGCAATACGAGGCGGCCGCGCAGCAGGCGCAGATGCTGCAGGAGCAGGGCGCGCAGGCCAGCCAGCAGGCCCAGCAGGCGCAGGCCGAAGCGGAGCAGGCGAAGAAACTCGCCGCCGCCCAGACCCGTGCCGCCGCACTGGCGCGCAAGGAGGCCAAGCTCGCCGAGGCGGCGACCAAGGCCCTGCAGGGCAGCGGCGGTTCCTCGTCCAGCGCGCACAGCGGCCATGCCGCCAGCCTGCACCTGTCGTCCGCGTCGTTCAGCAGCGGCTCCGACAACCTGACCTCGTCGGGACGGAAACATGTTGCAGATTTCGCGCGCGCCCACGCCAGCCAGCGGATCGTGGTCGAGCCACGCGGTTCCAGCTCGTCCCGGGTACTCGCCGGACGGCGCGCGGTGGCGGTCGAAGCCGCGCTCGAAGCCGCCGGCGCCGGCAATGTGTCGATCCGGCCGGTCGGCCACACCGCGAAAGGCGCGGAAGTCGAAATTCGCGCGGAGTAGGAGCGGCGGCAGCCGCGACCAAAACTCCCGGAGTGCGATGGACCTTGAACGGGCCTTCCGGCCCTCCTACAGCGGCCTGTGTAGGAGCGGCGGAAGCCGCGACCAAAGCTCCCGGTGTGCGATGGACCTTGGTCGGGCCTTCCGGCCCTCCTGCAGCGGCCTGTTGCAGGAGCGGCGGCAGCCGCGATCGTGCGTTTTTGCGGCGCGGCAGATTATTGAAATGTAACGATTTTCTTGCAACGATCCGTTCCCTGATCGGTGTCTCGCACGCGGGTTGCCAAGCCCATCCGACCGGAGTAGGGTCACCACTGAGGTCGGCCTCCTGCCGGCCCCGAGGCGCCATCGCATGAATCCCGCATCGTTCCCTTTCCACGCCCCGCAGCCGCGGCGCGTGGATGCGGTTTCGTGCGCGCCGCAATCCGTCAAGCGTCGCCAACGCAAGAGGAGGCTGCTCCATGTTCGAACAACAGCAGAAAGATCACATAGACGCCGTGATGAAGGCGAATCCCGAGTTCCGCCGCCTTTATCAGTATCACCAGGAGTTGGACAGCAAGGTCCGTGACGCGGAACTCGGCGT
>JBOHYT010000020.1:0-1958 GCA_050738055.1 Rhodanobacteraceae bacterium | reverse complement strand
GGCACCGAATTCGAGATGCGCCGCCCCTTCGAGATCTTCATCAACTCGAAGAACATGGACCACTTCCAGTGGATCGTGGCGCTGACCCGCATCATGAGCGCCGTATTCCGCAAGGGCGGCGACGTCACCTTCCTCGTCGAGGAACTGAAAGCCGTGTTCGACCCGCGCGGCGGCTACTTCAAGGCCGGCGGCGTGTACATGCCCTCGATCGTCGCCGAGCTCGGCAACATCATCGAGACGCACCTCACGATGATCGGACTGCTCAAGGGCACCGAACTCTCCGATGCGCAAAAGCAACTGATCGCCGAAAAGCGTGCCGCCTACGAGCGCAAGGTCGGAAAAAAAAACGCTGAAATAAGCACCGCCGGCGAAATGGGCGGCGCGATGGTCGCTCCCGACGGCGCCGAAACTTCCGTTCACGCCGAGCGCGGCCCGGCGCAACCGGATTCTTCTCCCCGTCCCGGGCGCGAAGCGGCCCGCGGTGAGACGGCGATTGCCGAGGATTCAGCCGATTACGCCGGCTCCTTCCCACCCGGCGCCGCCATGTGCGGCAAGTGCAACACCCAGGCGCTGGTGCTGCTCGACGGCTGCCAGACTTGCCTCAATTGCGGCTACAGCAAGTGTGGGTGAGGAGCGTCCGATAATGTCGGACCCTGGCCTTTGTTCCTGGGCTGCACGCTCGCGCGAAATCGAGAAGCGAGTGCAATTCTTCAATTGGTGATCTGGAATGAGCAGCTCGCATAGGTTGGGGTGAGCGGCTTTTTTGCGACCCCAACTTGCCTGTGTCGACCCGTTGGGTTCCGCCCGGGTGGAGCACGGGCTCAATCCAACCTGCACGATTATCCGCCGTCCTGCACCTGGCGTCGACTCAATTCACGCCGTGCCGCCGCGTAGGTTGGGGTGAGCGCATTTTGCGAACCCCAACGATCAAACGCCAAGGGCCCCGTCATACCGACGTGTGAAACGACGTCTCCGCTTCTGTTCGCGTATGCTGCGCGCCGGCCACCTCGCGCGCGACCACGATGGACGCCTTCAGCTATCTGTCGGTCCTGATTTCGATCGTCCTCGGGCTTGCCATCACGCAAACCTTGCAGGGGTTCCGCGGCCTGATCCTCGCCCGCTCGCGCCTGCGCGCCTACTGGCCGAGCGTGGTGTGGGGCGCATTGTTACTCCTGTTCGACGTACAGGCGTGGTGGGCGATGTATGACCTACGTGACTACCACTATCAACACACGTGGAGTTTTCTGGGTTTCGCAGTGGTGTTGTCGGAAACTGTGCCGCTGTATCTGCTGGCGGGACTGGTTTTTCCCGACATCGCGATCGAGGGCCGAGTGGACCTGCGCACACATTACTTCGGGAACCATCGCTGGTTCTTCGTACTGGCGATATTGCTGATCGTCGCGAGTCTGCTCAAGAATGTAGTGCTGTACCACGACCTGCCCGCGCCGCTGGACACGGGTTACCAAATGCTGTTCGTCGTGACCTGCGCGATCGCGGTGTGGACGCGTCGCGAGTGGTATCACAAGCTCCTTTCAGTAATGACCGCGGCGGGATTCACGGCCTACGTCGGCGTGCTTTTCACGCACCTGCGGTGACGCCGGTGCCCGCCGCGGTCGTTGACCCGCGACGAGGGCAACGGGGGAGTAGCGTAGGTTGGGGTGAGCGGCTCTTTTGCGAACCCCAACTTGCCTGCGTCGAAGCGTTGGGTTTCGCCCGGATAGAGCACGGGCTCAACCCAACCTATGGCCTGCTTGCGGTTGCTTGGCCGCCATCCAGCCACAGCAAATCCGCCACGACGGGAAAATGGTCGGAAGGATAAAGGCTGCCGTCGTGGATGGTCACGGTGCGGACGTCTTCGACGTGAAACCCGCGCACCAGGATCCAGTCGATGCGCTCGGTCGGCGTACCGGTGAAGGCGTGGAAGGTCTTGTCCGGGCCGCTGCGACGCTTTGCGACCA
>JBOHYT010000019.1:0-9453 GCA_050738055.1 Rhodanobacteraceae bacterium | reverse complement strand
GTGTCCAGCAGGCGACGCCCATAACCTAGGGTTTCGGAAGTGCGCCGTTCGACGCCGCTGAACTGGTCGTGGTCGTAGCCAAGATGGCCGAACATGTAGTTCTTCGGCGTAAACAGATAATCGCTCTGGGCGTCGGCCTGGGTATTCTGCGCGGTGGTGCCGCCGCTGTCGGTCGCATGAATTTCTTCGGCTGAAAAGACGTGATACCACTTGCCTCTGGCGTACGAAACACCGAACTTGGCGTCGAGATTGCTGGTGTCGGAGTTGCCGGTGGTTGCGGTATACCCGAGCGAAACATGGCCGGCCAATCCCTGATTGTACTTGCTGGGCGCCGCGCCACCGATGGCGTCGAGCTTGCTGAGATCATCGGCAAGAGCCGACTGCATGACAGACAACGATATAGCGATAAATAAAAACTTTCGGATGGCTCGCACACTGCTCCTTTCTTTTGGTTTCGGATGCTGATAGAAGATTGCAGGCAGAGATGTCTCGATCTTCGGAAATTCCCGCAGCAAAAGGACCTTCGATGAGAGCTTTGAACGGTTGTTCGTTCGCGGCTGTTCCAATGGTAACCAATAACCGGCCCTGCTCACAATTGCCGCTGTCGCCGCAAACGCGGAATGGCGGGATCACGCTTCCGATTGCCCCGTTTCGAGGCTTCCCGTGCATTCTGGTTGCAGCATTATTTTATTCGTGCCACGCTGCGCGCTTTGCAACGGCAAGGAGCCGCCCTGATGTCGCTGCTGATCATTGGCCTGATCATCTTCCTCAGCGTGCATTCGGTGCGCATCTTTGCCGACGACTGGCGCGCGCAACAGATCGAGCACTTCGGTCTGAAGCGCTGGAAAGGGCTGTACTCGCTGGTTTCGATCGTCGGCTTCGTGTTGCTGATATGGGGTTTCGGATTGGCGCGCCAGCATCCGGTTGTGCTTTACACGCCGCCCGCGTTTCTGCGGCATCTGAACGCACTGTTCACGCTGGTCGCGTTCGTGCTGGTGGCGGCCGCCTATGCGCCGCGCAACCATCTGCAGGCGGCAATCGGACATCCGATGCTGGCGGGCGTGAAAGTGTGGGCGGTCGGGCACCTGCTTGCCACCGGCATGCTGCACGACGTCGTACTGTTCGGCGCATTCCTGCTGTGGGCGATCGTCAACTTCGCTGCGTCGCGCCGCCGCGACCGCCGCGCCGGAACGACATACGCGCCGGGCGCGATGACAGGCGATGCGGTGACGATCGTCGTTGGCGTGGCAGTATGGATCGCGTTCGCATTGTGGCTGCATATCCTGCTGATCGGTGTGGATCCACTGGCCTGAACACTATCGCGGATCGACTGCCCCGCCGCTTGCAGCGAATGGCCGCTTGACTGTCTGATTCGAATCAATGGCGAAGCGCTGGCGCTGGTCTATACTGTGAACTCTACCCGATGGAGATCCTGCACAATAATCATGTCCGATAGCAACGTCATCAATCCACCACGCAGTGGCGACAAATTCGTTACCGTCGAGGGCATACACGCAGTCAAGAACGGACTGCGCCCCCGTGCGTCGCAGCCGTCACCGCCGCAATCGCCGAAACCGCAGTGGCTGCGTGTCAAAGTGCCGGCCGGCGGGCGGTATCAGGCCGTGCGCGACATCGTGCACGAACACAAGCTGCATACGGTGTGCCAAGAATCGATGTGCCCGAACATCGCCGAATGCTGGGGCCGCGGCACCGCGACGCTGATGCTGATGGGTTCGGTGTGCACGCGCGCGTGCAGGTTCTGTTCGGTGTCGACCGGCAATCCGCACGGCTGGCTCGATCCCATGGAGCCCGGGAGCGTCGCCGACGCGGTTGCGCTGATGAACCTGAAGTACGTGGTGCTGACCTCGGTCGATCGCGATGATCTGCCGGATGGTGGCGCCGGGCACTACGCGGCGTGCATCCGCGCGATCCATGGCCGGATGCCCGGGACCGCGGTCGAGGCGCTGACGCCCGATTTCGCCGGCAGGCACACGCACGTCGCGACCGTGCTGGACGCCGGATTGGCCACTTACGCGCAGAATCTCGAGACGGTCGAGCGCTTGACCCACCCGGTGCGCGACCCGCGGGCCGGCTACCGGCAGACGCTCGATATCCTCAAATTCGCCAAGGGTTACGCGCCCGGCACCATCGTCAAGACCAGCATGATGCTGGGCCTCGGCGAGACCGACGCGGAAATCGACCGCGCGCTCGACGACATCCGCGCCGCCGGCGTGGACGTGGTGACGATGGGCCAGTACCTGCGGCCCACCAAAAACCACTTGCCGGTGGAGCGCTTCGTGACGCCCGAGCAGTTCGGGCGGTACCGGGAAATGGCGCTGGCCAAGGGTTTCCTCGAGGTCGTATCCGGGCCGCTGGTGCGATCCAGCTATCGCGCCGAACAGGTGCTCGCGCACAACAATGTTGGGCTGAACGCGACCGTCGAAGGAATCCGGCAAACGGGATCGCTTCGATGCTGAGGGAACGGGTCGCGACCGGAGCGCCGTTCGTGGCGCTCGGCGCGGCCGCGATCGTGGCCGGCGGCGCAACCGCCGCGGCGATCGCCTACCACCCGACCGAACACCTGGTCTGGATGGTCGCCTACCTGGTGCTGGTGGTCGGCGTGATGCAATGGATTTTCGGTGCCGGCGAGGCGTGGTTGGCCGAACGCCCCCCGGCGGGTTGGGAAACCTGGGCCCAATGGGTGCTGTTCAACCTGGGCAATGCCGGGGTGATCGGCGGCACGCTCTGCGACCGCGCCGAGGTGGTCGCGGCGGGCACGCTGCTGTTCGTGGCGGCGATCGCCTGGTTCCTGTGGGGCGTCCGCCATTGCCGGCGGCGCGGCTGGGGCAATGCCTACCGCGTCCTGCTGGCGCTGATTTTCGTGAGTGCCTGCGTGGGCCTGGCGATTTCGGCAGCCTCGAATCGCCAGGAGCCTTGGCGTAACCGCCGGTCAACGCCACGGCTTGGCTTGCGCCAGCAGCTCACGCAACCGGGATTCGTCGGCGCCGGCAAACCATTGTTCGGCTTCATGGAAATTGACCGAATCCAAGGCCGTATGCAGCACGCCTTCCGCCCCGATCCGGGTGAATACCAGCAACACGTTCCCGTAGGACGCTTCCATCAGGGCGGCCTGCCAGTGGCCGCCCTGTTCGTCGTCGAAACTGCGCATGGTGAAGGTTCGGGAAAGGGATCAACAGCATACACGTGCGGGACCGTGCCGTTTCATGCGATAATCACGGACCCATGGTGCTCGACGGTAGGCACATGACGACGTGGAATGGCGGGTGCCATTGCGGCCGGATCGCCTTCGAGGTCGATGGCGAGATCGGCACCGTGATGGAGTGCAATTGTTCGCATTGCCGGCCAAAGGGCTATCTGATGTGGTTCGTGCCGCGTTCGCAATTGCGGTTGGCCACTCCGGAAGCGGACATGAGTACGTATCATTTCAACCAGCACACTATCGCCCATCATTTCTGTCCGGTTTGCGGCGTGGCACCGTTCGCGGATGGGGAACATCAAGGCCACGCCATGGCCGGGGTGAACGTCCGCTGCCTGGCGGGCGTCGAACCGTCGGAACTGAACATCACGCAGGTCGATGGACGCAGTCTGTAGTGCGCGGCGCCTGACGGGGATGTTCCAACTCGATTGAACAAGCTCGTCCAGTCCCGGCCCTGGAGCCGGCAAGCGAAGCGACAACATGAGGAAAGCCGCAGTGGTTACGAAACGGAACGGCAAGCCCGCTCGCAAGCGCGGGAAAACGATGCGCAAGACGACGGCCAAGGCCGCGGTGCCCCGCAAGAAGGCCGGGAGCCCGGCGAAGGCTGCGAAAGTCGCCAAGTCACCGACGCGTGTCCGCACGCCGAAAAGCCGCCCGGCGGCCAAGGCGTCGGTGGCGAAGTCCGGCATGGCGGCGAAGAAACCGGCTGCATCCGCGACCGGCAAACCCGCTTCGCGTCCCGCTTCGGTGAAGACCGCCGCGAAGGCGGTGGCCGCGGCACGCGCCGGTTCGGCCAAGCGGCGCCCGCCTTCCTATATTCCGCGTTCGCGCTTCGACGAAGACTGGATGCCGCGTGGCCCGGTGGAACTGCCGCGCCAACCCAGCCCGGCCGCGCACACGCCAACCCGCAAGCCGCCCAAGCCGCGCGCGCCGAAGCCGAAGGCGATCAGCCACGAGCAGGCGGTGGCCAACCTGAAAGCACTGCTGGAATCACGCAAGCGCAAGGACCGCGGCAGCGATGCCGGTGCGTCGAAGGGCGCCTGAAGAGCTTGCAGGAGCTTGGGTGGCAGAAACCGTCGCCGCGAGACGTGAACTTTAGCGTTTAAATAACGAACTCTTCAGTTCAGATTTAGCCGGATGTGGGATACTGGCGTCCAGGTTCCAGAGGGGCGCACGCCATGCAACGCAAATCGTTTTCGATCCGCAACAAGCTGATGGTCGCCTGTGCGTTGGTCGCGGCGGCCGTTCTCGGCGTGCCGGCGGCGATGGCGCACGGCTATCACCGCCACGACAATCATGCTGGCGAGGTCGTGGGTGCGCTGGTCGTGGGCGCGGTGATCGGTGGCATCATCGCCAGCGCCAGTCACCGGGACAACTACTACCAGGGCCGATACTCCTACCCGGTGCAGTCGTATCCGCCGGGGTACTACGATAGCTATCCGGCCTATCCGGCGTACTCGTACAACACCTATCCCGCGTACTCCTATCCGCCGTACCCGTACGGCGGGGGGTACGGCTACCCGCCGGCCAATTACGGCGGTGGCGTCAGCGTTGGCGTCGTCTACTCCAGCGGCGGCGGTTCCTACTACCGCGGTCGCTCGCAGGGATATCGCTCGCACGGCTACAACGGGTCTCGCTCGCGCGGCTACAGCGGGCATCGCGGCGGTCAGGGCCACTATTACTCGCATCGTGGCCACTGATCCCGCTCATCGCCGCAAGCTTCAAGGCCCGGTTGTTCGCAACCGGGCCTTTTTCTGTGGTGCGCGCCGCGATCGCGTGTCCCTGAGCCGTCAGGCGCGGTGCCGCGCCGCCGGCAAGCCCAACGCCATGGCCCGGTACGCGTGACGCAACAGTTCGTGGAAATGGTGCACGCCGTTCTCGCGTTTCGGGTTGAGCCGGCCGCTTTGGTACGAACCCGAGTCGAGTCCGCGCTGCACGTGTTCGCACATGTCGATGTCCTGCCGCTGCACGAGGTCGCTGAAGGCGTGGTCGCGCGCGTGGCGTGATTCGAGGTCGGGCGTGCCGGCCGGGTAGAAGTAGTCGAACGTGACCCGGCACCGGCCCGGTTCCAGCGGAATTACCCGGTTGGTCTGCATGCGGTCGGGCAGCACGTTGAGCAGCGTGTTGGGCCAAATGAACCAATACAGCGCCTCGCCATCGCCGTACAGCGCTGCGTCGCTCGCGAGCGGGCTGCGTTGCAGCGAACTCCAGCGTGAAGGTTCGACCACGTAGTCGCGGTAATCGAGGATCCGGTTGAGCTCCGGATGGATGTGCGGAACGTGGTAGCCCTCGAGGTAATTGTCGATGTACACCTTCCAGTCGCACGCCGTGTCGTAGGCGTAATGGCGATGGAAGAGGTAGTGGTCGAGGGAACGCGCACCGAGCCGGGCGTCCACTTTCGCGAGCGTTTCCGTGATCGAAGCCACCGGCTCCAGCGCAGCGAACACCAGTCCACGCCACTGGGCGACCCGCGCTTCGGGCAGCCGGACCCGGCCGGGTTCGAAATCGCGTGCGCCCTCCATTTCCGGCGCGCTCAGCAGGCGCCCGTCCAGCGCATAGCTCCAGCCGTGGTAGTGGCAGCGCAGGCGTTTCGCGCCGCGCCCGTCGCACAGTGCCAGCGGCCCGGCGCGGTGGCGACAGACGTTGTGCAGCGCGCGCAGCGCGCCGTCGTTGCCACGCACCAGCAACAGCGGCACGCCCGCGATTTCGGCGACCACGTGGTCGCCGGCGTCGGCGAGCTGGTCGGCGCGCGCGAGCGGTTGCCAGCCGCGTGCAAACACGGCCGCCCGGTCGCGTTTGGCGCTTTCCCTACCCGAGTAGAACCGCGCGGGCAACGCGGATGCGCATTCGAGCGGCTGCGATGCAAGGTCGCCGACGGCCGCGTTTTCGTGATCAGGTGTCTTTCGTGGATGCGTCATCGGAAGATTGCCTTGCATTTTGATTCCGCCCGCTGCGCGAGCCACGCCTGTCCCGGTTCGTCAAATGGCTCAACGCGAACGAAAAGCTGCATCACTCCGGCTGAACGCGCGGATTGTTCCAATTAAGGCTGCGGCGTGTAGGGTAGCAAGACGTCGGTCGCAGCGAGGGAACAACGGACATGTCCGCACAGCCGCAACCGCGCAGCGGTGGGTCGGAATCGCGAGCCATCGCGTCGCAGTACGGGCGGATCCGCGACGCGACGTTGGCGTTGTGCGCGACCCTCGCACCGGAAGACACGGTCGCGCAATCGATGCCGGATGCGAGCCCCGCGAAGTGGCACCTCGCGCATACGACCTGGTTTTTCGAACAATTCCTGCTGGCGCATTTCGATCGCGGCTACCACCGCTTTCGCGAGGGCTGGGATTACCTTTTCAATTCCTACTACCAGACCGTCGGTCCGATGCACGCGCGACCCATGCGCGGCCTGCTGACGCGGCCCACGCTGGACGAAGTGCGCGAATATCGCGCCTGCGTCGACGACGCGATGCAGGAGCTGATCGCGCGCCGCGGCGACGATCCGCAAGTGCGCTCGCGCGTGACGCTCGGCCTGAATCACGAACAGCAGCACCAGGAACTGCTGCTCACTGATATCCAGCACCTGTTTTCGGTGAATCCATTGCAACCGGTGTTCCGGGATTCGCCGGCTTCGCCCGCATCCGCATCCGTGGGACTGCATTTCCTCGAAGGACGCCACGGCATCGCCGAGATCGGGCATGCCGGCGCAGGCTTTGCCTACGACAATGAAGGCCCGCGCCACCGCGAACTGTTGCGTCCGCACGCGATCGCCAACCGCTGCGTGACCAACGCCGAGTTCCGCGAGTTCATCGACGCCGGCGGCTATCGCAATCCGGCGTTGTGGCTGTCGGAAGGCTGGGACACGCTGCGCCGCGAAGGCTGGCAGCATCCGCTGTATTGGGATGATGGACTCGAAACGACTTTTTCACTTGCGGGACGCCGCGCCATCGATCCTGCGGCGCCCGTCTGCCACGTCAGCTTCTTCGAGGCCGATGCGTTCGCACGCTGGGCGGGCGCGCGGCTCCCGGCCGAGGCGGAGTGGGAGCCACTCGCGCAGGACCTTGCCATCGCAGGCAACTTCGCCGATTCGGGCACGCTGCGTCCATTGCCGGCCTGCGCGTCGAAGGGAGACGGGCCGGGCGGTCCCTTGCAGATGTTCGGCGACGTGTGGGAATGGACCGCGAGTCCGTATGTGGGTTACCCCGGTTACAAGCCAACCGCCGGCGCGATCGGCGAATACAACGGCAAGTTCATGTGCGGACAATGGGTGTTGCGCGGCGGATCGTGCGCGACGCCGGCCGATCACGTCCGCGCGAGCTACCGAAATTTCTTTTATCCAGCAGCGCGCTGGCAGTTCAGCGGCATCCGACTTGCGAGGGACGCATGAACGCCACCCGGGCTGCCAGACAGATCCACCTCGACGACCACCGCCCCGGACGCGAAGCGATTGTGGCCGATGTGCTGCGCGGCCTCGCGGCGAGCCCGAAGAAACTGCCATCGAAGTACTTCTACGACGCGCGCGGTTCGGCCTTGTTCGAGCGGATCTGCGAACAGCCCGAGTACTACCCGACGCGTGTCGAACTCGCGATCATGCGCGAGCATGCCGGCGCGATCGCGAAGGCGCTCGGTCCGAACGTGCGGCTGGTCGAGTACGGCAGCGGCAGTGGTTTGAAAACGCGGTTGCTGTTGCGTCATCTCGAATCGCCGGTCGCCTACGTGCCGGTGGAGATTTCGCGCACCGCGGTTTCCGAAAGCGTGGCGGGCTTGGGAAAGGAATTTCCGCACATCGAAATGCTGCCGGTGTGCGCGGACTTCACGCGGCCGATCGCGCTGCCACGTGCGACGCGTGCGCCGCGCCAGACAGTGGTGTATTTTCCGGGGTCCACCCTCGGCAATTTTGCGCCCGAGGACTCCCTGCGGCTGCTCAAGCAGATGCGCAGTGAAGCCAAACAGGGCGGTGGCGCGCTGGATGGTGGCGTGCTGATCGGCATCGACCTGGTCAAGGACAAGGCGACGCTCGAGGCGGCCTACAACGATGCGGCCGGCGTCACCGCAGCGTTCACCCTCAATCTGCTGGCGCGCCTCAACCGCGAGATCGGCGCCGACTTCAATCTGGGCGGCTTCCGCCACAGCGCACGTTGGCACCCGCTGGCGGGACGCATCGAAACCCATATCGTCAGCAACCGTGATCAGGACGTGCGTATCGATGGCCGCACCTTCCACTTCGCCAGGGACGAGGCGATGCTGGTCGAATACAGTTGCAAGTACACGCCGGACGGGTTCGCCCGGTTCGCCGCACGTGCGGGATTGCGGGTGGCCAGCGTCTGGACCGATCCGGCGCGGCAGTTCAGTGTGCAGTGGCTCGTCTCGCAATGAGACGAACGCACCGACTGCATCCCCCGCCTGATTGAAGTTCAACATGGTCAGCTTGTCATTCCGGGGCTGCCCGCGCTGTTTGCGGGCAGAACCCGGCTGCGTTTGCAGTCCTGCCAACGCAGTCGGGTTCCATCGCCGATGGAGCCGGCGATGGCCCCGGAATGACGATGTTTCATAGGGCAGTCCGCATTCAATCGTGTTGAACATTGACGCTGGTCAGGCCCCCCATACCTTTCGACACCCCCGCCGCGCACTGAATCTGGCTACGCTTGCCGGAACCTGAAGCAAGCAAGGTGGGGTATGCGGCGTACATGGTTGGGGCTGGCGTGGTTGACGTTGGGAATCTGCGGCACGGCGCTGGCCGCCTCAAACAACCCGTATGCGCGCGATCCGGACCAACCGGTGGATCAGGCCTACACCGCGAAGATCGCGAAATACACGACGCAAGCCGACTTCAACACGCCGCTGACCGACTACCTGCCGGCTTCGACCAGCGTGCCGACGCCCGAAGCGGTACTCGGCGACATCGCCGGGGCGCCGAACATGCTGCCGTACGCGGAAACGGTGTACCGCTACTTCCGGATGCTGGCCAAGGCCACGCCACGCGTGCGCGTCTATTCGATCGGCAAGACCGAGGAGGGCCGCGAGATGATCGCGGTCGCGATTGCCGACGAATCGCTGATGAAAGATCTCGACGCCAACCAGGCGCGCCTTGGCGAACTCGCCGATCCGCGCAAGCTCGGGATGGACGACGCGAAAGCCTCTGCGATCATCAAGCAAACCGTGCCGGTCTATTACATCACCGGCACCATCCACTCGACCGAGACCGGCGCGCCGACGGCGCTGATGGAACTGGCCTACCGGCT
>JBOHYT010000018.1:0-5776 GCA_050738055.1 Rhodanobacteraceae bacterium | reverse complement strand
ACCTGCCGTCGGGAAGCTTCTTCGCCGTCGCCTTGACCATGCGGTCGTCGAACAGGGTGATCCGGTCGAAGAAGTCGGTGATGAGGTCCTGATACTGCGGTCCCGCCTCGGCGCGAATGTCTGCGATCAGGTCACGAGAATCGGTGTAGGGCGGCTGCTGGAATTTCACCTTGTCCAGCCACGTGCGCAGCGCGGCGTCGACCTTGCCTTCGCCGATGTAATCCTGCAGCGCGTAGAAGATCACCGAGCCCTTGGCGTAATGGATGTATTGCTGGCTGGGTTGCACCAGCGCCAGCGGTTCCTCGGCAATCGTGTCGGTACCGCGCCCCGACAGGTACCGGTCGAGCGAATACTTCAGGAATTTGCGCATCTTCGTCGGGCCGTACAGGTGCTTCATCACCATCAGCGCCGAATACTGCGCCAGCGACTCGTCCAGCATCGTCACGCCCCGGACCCGCGCACCGATCGCCTGGTGCGCCCACCACTGGTGCGCCGTTTCGTGCGCCGTGACGTAGGTGACGTAATCGATGTCCGTGGGTTTGCGCAGGTCGGCAATGAAGCCGATCGATTCCGAGAACGGAATGGTGTTGGCGAACGACTGCGCGAAACTCGCGTAGTCGGGAAACTCCAGGATGCGCAGCTGCCGGAACTGGAACGGGCCGAAGTTCGCGGTGTAGTAGTCGAGCGCAAGCTTCATGGCCTTGAGCATGCGCCGGACGTTGTACGGATGCTGCGGGTCGTAATAAACCTCCAGGTTCACGTCGTGCCACTTCTCGCGCGCAACCTGGTAGCGCGCCGACTGGAACGAGAAGAAATCCAGGATCGGCGAATCCTGCACGTAATGGAAATAGCGCCGGCCATCCTTGACCCATTCCTTCTGCAGGTACCCCGGCGCCAGTGCGATCTGGTCGGCCGCCGTGGAAAGCGTCGCCTGGAAATGCACCCAGTCCGCGTCGCAGGAAACCAGGTTGTCGGCGTGGGCCGCAGCGTCGCGGCGCTTCGGCAGCAGGTTCGCGGGTCCCATCCCATACTTGCGGCGGTGGTTTTTGTCGCTGAGCTCGCGGCCGGCGTCGTAGCAAAAATGCGGAAAGGCGGCGTTGTTGAAGAACGTGCCGTTGTGGACGAACTGTTCACCGGTCGGCTCGTTGGCAAACCCGGGATACGCGATCCGCTCGTGGAAGGTGAACGGCATCGACGCGCCGGGCGCCAGTGGAGTCGCGAGCTTGTAAAGGTAAAAACCTTGCTTCGCGTCGGCGATCTTCGCGCTGTGCGCCGGGAAGTCCAGATCGACCTTGAACTCGCGCGTCGACGGGGTCGGCAACTGCACCAGCAATTGGTCGATCGGCTGGTCGTGGTGGTTGACCAGCGTGTAGTGGCCGGTGATCTCGGCGCGGCGCTGGTACGGATACAGCGCGACATCGACGTTCACGTCGGTGATCCGCGGCTGCGGCAGCGCGAGGTATTGCCGGTAATCCTTCTCGTAATCCGCAGCCAGTTGCTGTTGCTGATCGAAGGTCTGGTAGCGATACAGGCCGTGGGTGTTGTGCCAGGCAAACGCGCCGATGGCGACGAATCCGCCCAGCGACGCCGCCAGCACGACCCAGGCCGGCCAGCGGAAACGCTGCCACGCCACGCGTCCACGGGCGCGCCAGCCGGTGGTGGTGCCACGCACCCAATACAGCGCCGCGACCGCCAGCAGCGCAATCGCAAAACAATACCAATACGCACCGAACCACAACTTGCCGATCCAGAACGAACCGAACCCATTCATGTCCGAATACGGCGTCCCGGGCATGCTGGCGAAGGTGTAGAGGTTGTCGTTGAGGTGGAACTGCGAAAGCGCGATGGTCGCGACGATCCACGCGACCGCCAGCGCGTAGCCGACGAACTTGTTGTTCGCCCAGACCTGCAGGACCACCGCCAGGATGCCGAGCAGCAGGAACCCGATCAGATCCAGACCCAGGAACTTCAGGTACAGCAACGGTTGCACGTGGAAGAAGCCGTGCAGCGCCTGGTAGCCCATGCACCACAGCGAGCCGATCGCGAGGAACACCACCGACACCACCGCGAGCGCCACGATCTTGGACAGCAACGGAATCCAGTCGGGTGTCGGAAATGCATCGATCACCTCGCTGACGCGGGCGCCGCGTTCGCGCCATACCAGCTCGCCAGCGTAGAAGATCAGGATGATCCACAGCAGGAACTTGTAGCTGCCGCCCATGTATCCCGCCATCAGGTGGGTCACCGGAACCACGCTGGTGCCGTACATCTGGCCGCCGAGCGCCAGTGCGCCGGTGAGGTTGGCCAGCCCGAGTACCAGGATCACCAGGAACGCCGCGCCCTTCAGCACGCCGACGGTGTCGAACCAGGCGAGCTTGCGGAACTGCAGCCAGCGCGCCGCGAACCCCTGATGCAGCGCCACTAACGGCAGCACGATCGGCGCCCTCGCGACGGCCGCCGCGGAGACGATCGCGTCGGGACGCCTGCGGCGACGGAACCAGCGCAACCCGACCTGATCGGGTTTGAACAGGGCCCACGCCGCAGCCAGCAATGCGGCACCGATCGCGATCCACAACGCGCGGTTGCCGAGCAGCAACCCGGTCAACCCGGGAATCCGGGTGTTCCGGTCCGACGGGGTCCAATAGCGCGTCGCCAGATCGAGTGCGCTGCCGCCGAAGGGATTGATCAGTGCGCCGGCGGTCTGGTGCTCCAGGTTGCCGTGCCCGAGCATCAGGCCGGCGATCGCGTACAGCACCAAGAACGCAACCAGACCGACATACGCGCCGAGCATCGAGCGGGTCAGGACCGCCAGCAGGAAAACCAGCGCCCCGAGGAAGAACAGGTTGGGCAGCACCAGTACGCCAAATCCCCAGCCGTAGGCGGCCCACGGCGTCGGTCCCAGGCGCGTCGGGTCCAGCCATGGCATCAGCGAACCCAGCCACAATCCGAAGGCGACCGCGACGAGCACCAGCACACTGATCAGCCAGCCGGCGGCGAACCGTCCACCCAGGTATGCGCCGCGCGACACCGGCGTCGCGAACATCAGCTCCGCGGTGTTGGCGCCAAAATCACGCAGTGCCGCGCCGGCCACGAAGATCGTGGTCAGGAACAGGCCGATCAACGAGAACGCCGCCAGCAGCGTGATCACGACGAACGGTGCATTGCGGTGCACGCTGCCGATGCCTCCGCCGATCTGGATCACGTCGGAGGCCGCGGCGCCGAACGCGATCGCCGCCAGCGCCAGCGCGACCAGCCAGAACAGCGGACTCCGGAGTTGCTGGCGCAGCTCGAAGCGGAAAATCTCGCCAAACACGTCAGGCGGCCTTCGCGGCGGCTGCGTGGTGCAGTTGCCCGAAGTACACGTCTTCCAGATCGGGCGGCACGCTTTCGAAACCGTCTTCCGGCCTCGCGTCGGCCAGCACGTGGAT
Source organism: Rhodanobacteraceae bacterium (assembly GCA_050738055.1). Lineage (GTDB taxonomy): Bacteria > Pseudomonadota > Gammaproteobacteria > Xanthomonadales > Rhodanobacteraceae > 66-474. Next base: position 2,348 of record JBOHYT010000018.1, on the reverse strand, counting down.
CAGGGTCGCGCCACCCGCAAGGCGCGTCGAGAGCACGGTCATGCGTTCGCGATAGTTCGGCAACGCCGTCTTGTCGATCGCGCGCCGCCACACCCTGCCTTCCAGCGCGCGGATCGTCTCGCGCGGCTCGCCGGTCAGGCGCACGCGGCCTTCGGCGATGATCGCCATGCGTGGACACAGCTCGGTCACGTCCTCGACGATGTGGGTCGAGAGGATCACCACCACCCGCTCGCCGATTTCGGCCAGGAGGTTCAGGAAGCGCTGGCGTTCCTCCGGATCGAGGCCCGCCGTGGGTTCGTCCACGATCACCAGCTTCGGATCGCCGATCAGCGCCTGCGCGATCCCGAACCGCTGGCGCATGCCGCCCGAGAATCCACCGAGCTTGCGCTTGCGGACCTCCCAGAGGTTCACCTGCTTCAGCAGCGCAGCCACGAGATCGCGCCGCTCGCCACGACGGGTGACGCCCTTCAGCACCGCGAAGTGATCCAGCATCGCCTCCGCGGAAACCTTCGGATATACGCCGAATTCCTGCGGCAGGTAACCGAGCACGCGCCGGGTTGCCGTCTTGTCGGCCAGCACGTCCAGCGCCCCAAGCCGGATGCTGCCGGAGTCGGGATCCTGCAGGGTCGCGATGGTGCGCATCAGCGTGGATTTGCCCGCGCCGTTCGGTCCCAGCAGCCCGAACATGCCGTTCGGGATATCCAGCGAAACATCCACGAGCGCCCGGACGCCGTTCGGATAGGTCTTGGAAAGGTTGCGGATCGTCAGCATTGCTGGCTCCGTACGCGGACTGGTGAAGATGGAAGGCAAGTCTGCAGGATGCCAAGCCCCGATGTCATCGGCCACAGGTCATGGTGACGTTCGGCCCCACGGACACCGCGACCCCGTCCTCGCAGGCGGAAAACGTCCCGGCGACCCATACATGACGCGACGGCGCAAATGCGCGACACTGGGCGTCTTGCTGCTACAGGATCGAAGGAGCCGGGCATGGCGGACACACGCGAGGCGAAGATACCGGACATCGGGGATTTCCAGGGAGTGCCGATCATCGAGGTGATGGTCAAGCCCGGCGACCACGTCGAGAAGGACCAGGGGCTGATTACGCTGGAGTCGGCCAAGGCGACCATGGAAGTGCCCTCGCCGCTCGCCGGCACGGTGCGCGAAGTCAAGGTCAAGGTCAACGACGAGGTGTCGCAGGGCGATGTGATTGCGACCATCGAGGCCGACACGGGCGATGCCGGCGGCGACCGCGAGGAGAAACCCGCGCAGGCCGAAGGCGGCGGCGGCGAATCCGGACGGGCGGGCGATGGCAAAGGGAAGTCCGGGAAGCCCGGGGGCGAAAAGGCCAAATCCGGCTCCGACGAAAAGGATTCCCGAGAGCCCGAGGACGAACAAGACAATGCCGAACAGCCCGGGGCGGAGCAGAAAACGGCTCCGCAAGAAGAACCGCCCACCGACGAACCGCCGAAGCAGGAATCGGAGGCCGAAGAAGCGCAGCCACCGAGTTCCCGGACACCTGCCGCCGCACGCAGGACCGGCGAGAACGCCGGCGCACCGCGCACTCCGCCGATCCCGTTCGATTCCGAATCGGTGATGCCCGGCAAGTTCCCCTACGCGAGTCCGGTAGTGCGCGCGTTCGCGCGCGAACTCGGAGTGGATCTGGCGCAGGTCACGGGCAGCGAACGCGGCGGTCGCATCAGCAAGGAAGACGTCCGGAAATTCGTGAAGGCGGCGATGACCGGCGGCGCGAAACCGGCGACGGCAGGCGGCGGTGGACTGAACCTGCCGGCGTGGCCGCAGGTCGATTTCGCGAAATTCGGCGGGGTCGAAAGCCGGCCGCTGTCGCGCATCCAGAAACTCTCCGGCGCCAACCTCGCGCGCAACTGGGTGATGATCCCGCACGTTACGCAGTTCGAGGACGCGGACATCACGGATCTCGAAGCCTTGCGCGTCGCGCTCAACAAGGAGAACGGGAAGGCCGGCGTCAAGGTTACGCTGCTGGCCTTCCTGATCAAGGCCTCCGTGGCGGCGCTGAGGAAATATCCCGATTTCAATGCCTCGCTGGATGGCTCGGGCGAGCAGCTGGTGGTAAAGAAATATTTCCACATCGGGTTCGCCGCCGACACGCCGCACGGCCTCGTGGTACCCGTGATCCGCGACTGCGACAAGAAGGGCGTGCTCGACATCGCGCAGGAAATGTCGGGACTGGCGAAAAAGGCGCGCGATGGGAAGCTCACGCCCGGCGAGATGGCGGGCGGGTGCTTTTCGATCTCGTCGCTGGGCGGCATTGGTGGAACCCTGTTCACGCCGATCATCAACGCACCGGAAGTCGCGATCCTGGGCGTGTC
>JBOHYT010000017.1:0-3898 GCA_050738055.1 Rhodanobacteraceae bacterium | reverse complement strand
CCCCCGGCACCGTGATCGAGCCGTCCGCGTTCTGGTTGTTCTCCATCACCGCGATCAGGCAGCGTCCGACGGCAACTCCCGAACCGTTGAGCGTGTGCACGAGTTCCGGCTTGCCGGTCGCGGGGTTGCGCCAGCGCGCCTGCATCCGGCGCGCCTGGAAATTGGTGCAGTTGGAACACGATGAAATCTCGCGATACATGTCCTGCGACGGCAGCCAGACTTCGAGGTCGTAGGTTTTCGCCGCCGCAAAACCCATGTCGCCGGTACAGAGCTGCATCTTGCGGTACGGCAATTCGAGCTTTTGCAGCACCGTCTCGGCGTGGCCGGTCAGTTCTTCCAGCGCGTCGAACGACTTCGACGGCTCGACGATCTGCACCAGCTCGACCTTTTCGAACTGGTGCTGACGGATCATGCCCTTGACGTCCTTGCCGTAGGATCCGGCCTCCGCGCGAAAGCATGGCGTGTGCGCGGTGAGCTTCATCGGCAGCGCGCCGGCTTCGGCGATCGAATCGCGGACGAGGTTGGTAAGAGAGACTTCGGCGGTGGGAATCAAGTAGTTCCACCTCCGTAGCGCAACATACTCTTCAAGTGCATCAACGAGTTTCCAACTCGGGCTTTCTGCTTCTGAAACAGCTTTTCTGACCTTCGCAACAGCATCCGAATCCAGAACGACATCAGCCGCAAGATCGCGGATCGTGAAGAACAAATCCTCCTCGAACTTCGGCAATTGCCCGGTGCCCTGCATGGTGTCGGCGTTCACCAGCAGCGGCACGTTGCACTCGGTGTAGCCGTGTTCGCCGGTGTGCAGATCCAGCATGAACTGCGCGAGCGCGCGGTGCAGGTGCGCGAGCTGGCCGCGCAGCACGGTGAAACGCGCGCCTGACAGTTTCGCCCCGGCCTCGCCATCCAGCCAGCCGTGGCGTGCGCCAAGTTCGACGTGATCCTTGACCGAGAAATCGAACGTGCGCGGCGTACCCCAGCGCGACACCTCGACGTTGTCCTTCTCGTCCCTGCCGACCGGCACCGATGCGTCCGGCAGGTTCGGAATGCCGAGCGCGATCGCCGAAAGCTTGGTTTGCACCTCGCCGAGTGCCGCCTCATTGGCTTTCAGCCCGTCCCCGAGCCCGGCGACCTCGGCCATGATCGGCGCCGTATCCTCGCCCTTGGCCTTGGCCTGCCCGATCGCCTTCGAGCGCGCGTTGCGCCGTGCCTGCAGTTCCTGGGTTTCGGTCGCGAGCCGCTTGCGCTCGCCTTCCAGCGAATCGACGGCCGCCGTGTCCAGAACGAAACCGCGCGTTGCGAGACGCGCCGCGGTGTCGGCCAGATGCGTGCGCAGCAAGACCGGGTCCAGCATGTCGGATCCTTGGACGTGTTCGGGAAACCAAAATTATCGCGGCGAGCGGCGGGACCGCGCAATCAAGCTTTTTCTTCTCCCACCGGGAGAGGGTTCAACCCTCGCGCGCCTTCTCGCGCGCCGCCCGCAATCCGTCAAGCTTTTGCTTGATCTTCGCCTCGACGCCATTCGCGGTGGGCGCATAAAACTCGGTGCCCGCCAGCGCATCGGGCAGGCATTGCTGGTCGAGCGCGACGCCGCCTTCGATATCGGGGTCGTATTGGTAGCCCTTTCCGTATCCAAGCCCCTTCATCAATTTGGTCGGTGCGTTGCGGAGGTGCATGGGAACGTCCAGCGTGCCGGTCCCGCGCACGTTGCCGCGCGCGGCGCCGTAGGCGACGTACGCTGCATTGCTTTTGGGCGCGACCGCGAGGTACAGCACGACCTCCGCGAGCGCCAATTCGCCTTCCGGGGAACCCAGCCGCTCGTAGGTGTCCCAACCGTGCAGCGCGAGCTGCCAGGCGCGTGGATCGGCGAGGCCGATGTCCTCGACCGCCATCCGCACCATCCGCCGCGCGAGGTACAAAGGTTCGCAGCCGCCGTCGAGCATCCGCACCAGCCAGTACAGCGCGGCATCGGGGTCGGACGAGCGCACCGACTTGTGCAGCGCTGATATCTGGTCGTAGAACTGCTCGCCGCGCTTGTCGAAGCGGCGGGTGCGATCGGCCAGCACCTGCTGCAGCGTGGATTCGTCGATGTGGCCTTCGCGCGCCAGCTCCGCCGCGATTTCAAGAAACGTCAGCCCGCGCCTGACGTCTCCATCCGCGGCTTTCGCCATCAGGGCCAGCGCGGAGTCATCGACCTCGAGATCCAGCGAACCGAGGCCGCGTTCCGCGTCGGCGAGCGCGCGCCGCAACGCGACGACGATGGCGTCGGCCGATATGGCATCCATCACGTGCACCCGGCAGCGCGACAGCAACGCCGAGTTCAATTCGAACGACGGGTTTTCGGTGGTGGCGCCCACGAACACGATCACACCGCGTTCGATGTGCGGCAGGAACGCATCCTGCTGCGCCTTGTTGAAGCGGTGCACCTCGTCCACGAACAGCACGCTGCGGCGGCCTTGCGCGAACAGGCCTTCGGCTTCCGCCAGCGCCTTGCGTACCTCGGCGAGGCCCGAAAGCACCGCGGAGATCGCCTGGAAATGCGCGTCCGCGTATTTCGCGACCAGCAACGCCAGCGTGGTCTTGCCGCAACCCGGCGGGCCCCACAACACCATCGAGTGCACGCCGCCGGCTTCGAGCGCGCGGCGCAACGCGCTGTCCTTCCCGAGCAGCCGATCCTGCCCGACAATTTCATCCAGCGTGCGCGGCCGCATCCGCTCGGCGAGCGGCTTCAGCGCATCGGATTCGGGGAACAATCCGGTCGATCCGGCAGCGGCAGATTTGGAGCGCGGCATGCTGGCATTGTGGACGAATCCGTCTCGCGACGCAGCGCACTCGTGCAATCAGTGTCCGCCAGACGCCGAAGTGGCGGGCGCGACATCGCCGACGACGTCGGTGCCCTTGGGAGGGACGAAGGTGAAGTTGTCGGCCGGCAGCTTGGCGTTGCGCTGCCAGCCGGAGAACGTGATTTCGGTGCGATTGCTGAGCGTGTCCTGGAACACCATCCGGCGCGGGCCGGTCGCATCGAAGCCGATCTCGGCGTAGTCGAACTGCGGGTCCTTGGCCCGCGACACCAGCCGCAGCCACTCGAGGCCATCGCGCGTGCCGGCGTCGGTGGCCTTGAATTCGGTGTCGAGTTGCGAGAGGTCGGTCAGCACGGTCAGCGGGCTGTGCGCTTCCTCGGTGCTCTGGCTGCGCACGGTGGCCTGTTCGAGGTCGGGTTCGTAGACCCAGACCTTGTGCCCGTCGGCCACGATCAACTGCTGATAGGGACCGGTCACCTGCCAGCGAAATTGCCGCGGCGCCTGCAGCGCCAGGTTGCCGTGACTGGTGCCGGTGATGTTGCCGTGCGCGTCGTACACCGTCTGGTTGAATTCGCCGCGCAGGGAATGCAGGCCGTGCGCGAACGCATCGAGGCGCGCGCGCGCGCCGGTGGCCGCGAATGCGCTTCCGGCCAGCAGCGACAGCGCGAGGAACATGAGCAACTTGCGCATGAATGGTTTCCTTGTAGGCGATACATGTTGCTATAGCGGGATGAACGATGGCCAACGTCAGACTCGACCCGTTCCGGCACGAGTGGGGGGCAGGCCGGCTCGAGTTTGGTAGGGCGGAATCGGCGCAGCCGCTTCCGCCAAGGGCGAATCCGGCGGAAAACGCTTTGCGGGTTCCGCCCTACGGCTCTGCCGGCGCAATGACGCCTTCGACGCATCCGCGCGATCTGTGACCGGGTGCTACGGGTCGTTGCGGCTGACCCGCCGCCATTCGAGGCAGATGAGCACCACGATCGCGATATCGATGGCCGTGAACGCGGCCAGAAAAAGCGAGTGAAAGCGAAACAGCCGGAAACATTGGTAGCCGATGAAGGCGCTGAGCAGCAGCAGGGCGATCGGGTAGGCACGGC
>JBOHYT010000016.1:0-5645 GCA_050738055.1 Rhodanobacteraceae bacterium | reverse complement strand
CGGCGGATGACCGGGCCGCCGCGGGAACCAACCATCGAGTGCTCAGATCCGTGGTTCGGTGGGCGGAACGCGATGGGTTTCGACGTACACGATGCCCGGATAGCGCTTGTTCGGGTCATGCGTGACGGCCAGCGTGGTGGCGGAAATGTAGAACGCCATCAGCGCGCTTGCGAGACCGAACGCACCACCGACCCGGAGCAGTACCCAGAAATCGAAGAAGTCGCGCAGGCCGTAACAAAAGAATGATATCCAGAGCAGCAGCACCATGAAGGATACGGCTGCGCCAAGCTTGCCGCTCTTCCATGCCGCGACCCACAGATACAGGTTCACCAGCGCGATCGTCATCAGGAACCAACCGTCGAAGCGCAAACCGCCTACCCGCGCGAAGCCGAAGCCACCGGCCCAGAACAGCCCGGACCACAGCAGGAAGAAGAATCCGAGCCACGTCTCGTGACGCAGGAACGCGGCGAGCCCTGCGATCAGGAGCCCCAGCATCGCGACCGTGAAGATCGCATGCATGGTGCCAGGGGCGACACCGAAGCCCATCGGGCCGGCAATGCCGGCGGGGACCACCGACACCATCCACAGTGCAATCGCCAACACGCCAAAGCCGAGCGGCCAAGGACTGGCAACGTTGCCATTCATGAAACACCTCCTCGCGGTTCTCAAGGAACCGCATCAACCGCTCGCATCGCCGATGGCAGGCGTGCAAAGCAACACCAAGCGTCCGTTGCGTGGTTCGCCACCGGAGCGGCGGGCGCTTTCCAACCGCGACTGTAGTCAGTCCCGCGTCAACGGGCCGTCAAAAAAAGCCCGTCCGAACGCCTTTTTCAGGGCGACTTCATCTTCACGAATCCTGCACACTGGAGTCCCGCAACAGCGCTTCGATCGCAAACACGTGCGGGTCGCGCGCGCCGATTTCGCGCAACGCCTGCGCCAGTTTCAGCACATAGTCGCGGTTGCTGCCGCTGGGGCCGTGGGCTCCCGCGACATGGCGTGCGATCTCGACGTCCGCCGCGGGACCAAGCCACGCGGCGTTGTCGGCGGTCGCGATATAGACGAACCCATCGGCGACACCGCCATCGGCGAACTCCAGGCTTGTCGCGAAGCGCAGGTAGCCATTCTTCTCGCGGAAATCGAGCTGTGCGAACGTCGCCGGCGCGACCCGGTAGGCCAGCCCGGTGCATTCGGCGCCGGGCTCGGCGACCAACGTCGCGACCCGACCCGGATGTTCCGCCGTGCCGCGATGGTCGTGCGAACCCTGCCAGAGGCGTCGCGCCCATCCGTGGATCTTCGCCGGGCGGCGCTCGAGGCACGGGAAATCCACCTTGTACATCAGCGAGCCGTAGCCGAACAGCCATACGCTGTCCACGCCGGTGAAATCGTGGCGCGTGCGGTTCGCGGCGGTGGTGTCGATGGACACGTTGGACCGCGAACCGGCCGCTCGATCCACCAACCATCCGATCCGGTCAGCGAATTCGCGTGATGTTCCCCTTCGTATCGACTTCCACGAGATCGCCTTGGCGCAGCCCGCTGGCACCCGGAACCTGCACATTCATGGTGCTGCCGTTGCTCATGCGAACCTGCACGATCCAGCTTTGCCGGGAACCCTTCTCGCCGATCGCGTGGCCGGCAAAGCCGCCGCCCACCGCACCGCCGACCGTCGCGAGCTTTTTGCCCTTGCCCCCGCCGATCTGGTTGCCGAGCACGCCACCGGCGATCGCGCCAATCACCGCGCCCGCGGTTCCGTGGCCACTCCCCTGGGTGATGTTCTGGGTGATGCGCTCCACGGTGCCGCACCGGTCACAGCGCAGGTAGATACCATCCGGGCGGACGAGCACGCCATTCCCGGAGTGTTGCGCGAACGCAACCCCGCCACCTGCGAGAACCAGCACCACGAGCGTGGCGAGGAGCAGAAACGATCTCGATTTCATGTCGACCTCCAAGCGTGTCAATACGATGCGGCACGTGCGCAGCCCGCACGACAAGGATACGCAAATCGCAGCCGGTTCGCAGTGCCTGTTGCCAATCAGCTTCTCAACCCCGTGAGCGGGGCAGACGTTCGCGAAGAAACAAGAACGTACGGAATTCTTTCTCAAAAGCTTTTTTGCCACGGATTTGCACGGATGGACACGGATAAAAGCTTTCGATCCGTGTGATCCGTGTCGATCCGTGGTAAAGGGTTCCTGATTCCTGATTTACGCTGAAATTCAACAAACCACATCGTCATTCCTGGGCCGCCCGCGCTGTTTGCGGGCGATGAAGCTGGCGATGGCCCCGGAATGACGAGAGATTTTGTTTGCTGCCATATACCGCTGGTCAGGAAGCTTTTTGCAACAAGAAGGCACCGGGCGGACCAATGATTGAACGGGTCGCTACACTCGAACCCGTCTGCACAGGAGAACGCCGATGACCCGATACTTCGTCGAACACGGCGCGCTCGGCGCGCAGCCGCTGGTCGTGCTGCGCGACGACGCCGGACGGCGCGCACGCATCGCCTGCCATGGCGCCGCGCTGCTCGACTTCGAGGTGCCGCGTGCCGGAACGACGTTCGATATCGTGTCGGGCTACCGGGACGCTGCGGAAATCCAGGCGCGTGCGGGCTCGCACTTCGCGATCATGGTGCCGTTCGCCGGGCGCATCGCCGATGCGCGCTACCGCTTCGATGGTCTGGAATACGACCTGCAGCCCGGCGTACGGGCTCCGGATCGAGGGATCATGCACGGGTTCGTGCGCGATGCGGACTTCACCGTCGTATCGCTCGACGCGGACGAGTCCGCGGCCCGCGTGACGCTGGCCACTTCCGCGATCCGTCCACGCCCGGGCTACCCGTTTTCGATCGATCTTGCCGTGACCTTCACGCTGGACGCGGATGGCCTCGGGCTCGAAGCGCGCATGCGCAACGTCGGCGACACGGCAGCGCCATGCTTCTTCGGCTGGCACGCGTATTTTCGGGTCGCGGACGGAAAGGTCGACGACTGGGCACTGCAAATTCCCGCCGACACCGTGTTCCGCACCGATGCAAACCTGATCGCGTTGCCCGGCAGGGAGGCGTACGTGCCGCTCGACGATGCACCCGCTTTCGATTTCCGCCAGGCGCGGGTGATCGCGAACAGCATCCTCGATACGGGCTACGTCGACCTCGGCGCCGACGACGACGGACGGATCCGCTGCCGGCTCACCGATCCGGCGGACGACGTTGCGGTCGCGATGTGGCAGAAGCACGGCACCACGCACGCGTTCACGTCCGACACATTGAAACAGCGCACGCGCCGCGCGGTCGCGATGGAACCGATGGAAGCCATGGCGGACGCCTTCAACCGGCCCGAATGGACGGAAGCGATCCGCCTGGAAGCCGGCGCGGAACGCAGCTTCCGCTGTGGCATCGAGGTTGCTTGTCGCTGACGGCGACGGCAGGCGGGGCGAGCGGCGGGTCAAGACCACGGCGGGTCGAGACCCGCCCTACACCACCACCGCCGGCAATTTCTCGGCCGCCGCGGTATCGACGGTCAGCTCGCCGTCGCGGACATCCAGCGCGACCTTGCCGCCGTCAGCCAGCGTCCCGAACAGCAATTCGTCGGCGATCGCTCGCTTGATCTTGTCCTGGATCAACCGCGACATCGGGCGCGCGCCCATCTTCTGGTCGAATCCGTGCTCGGCCAGCCAGCGCCGTGCGGCCGGCTCGACGTTCAGGCTGACGCGCTTCTCCAGCAACTGGGTTTCCAGTTCGATCAGGAACTTGTCCACCACTCTCAAGATGTGTTCGAGCTCGAGCGCCTTGAACTGCACGATCGCGTCGAGGCGGTTGCGGAACTCGGGTGTGAAGGTTCGGCGGATCACCTCCATCGCATCGGTGGCGCGGTCCTGCTCCAGGAAACCGATGCTGCGACTGGCCGCCTGGCGCGCGCCCGCGTTGGTGGTCATCACCAGGATCACGTTGCGGAAATTCGCCTCGCGACCGTTGGTGTCGGTGAGCACGCCGTGGTCCATCACCTGCAAAAGGATGTTGAAGAGGTCCGGGTGCGCCTTCTCGATCTCGTCCAGCAGCAGCACGCAGTGTGGATGCTTAACCACCGATTCGGTCAGCAAGCCGCCCTGGTCGAAACCGATGTAGCCCGGGGGCGCGCCGATCAGGCGCGACACCGAATGCGGCTCCATGTATTCGGACATGTCGAAGCGCACCAGTTCGATGCCGAGCTGCATCGCAAGCTGGCGGGTCACCTCGGTCTTGCCGACGCCGGTAGGACCCGAGAACAGGAAGTTGCCGATCGGCTTGTTGGGGTCGCCCAGCCCGGACCGCGCCATCTTGATGGCGGAAGCCAGCGTGTCGATCGCCTGGTCCTGGCCGAAGATCACCATCTTCAAGTTGCGGTCGAGGTTCCGCAGCACGTCGCGGTCGGAAGCCGAAACCTGCTTCTGCGGGATCCGCGCCATCCGCGCGACGATGTACTCGACCTCGGAGACGTCGACCTTGCCGGTGCGTTCATTGTCCGGCAGCAGCCGCTGGTGGGCGCCGGCCTCGTCGATCACGTCGATCGCCTTGTCGGGCAACAGCCGGTCGGGGATGTGCTTGACCGAAAGATCGACCGCAGCGCGCAGCGCCTCGTCGGTGTAGGTGACGTCGTGGTGCTCCTCGAAGCGCGACTTCAGGCCTTTGAGGATTTCCACGGTCTCGGCGACCGAGGGCTCGACGATGTCGATCTTCTGGAAACGCCGCGCCAGCGCGCGATCCTTCTCGAACACGCCGCGGAATTCCTGGAAGGTCGTCGATCCGATGCAGCGCAGCTCGCCCGAAGCCAGCACGGGCTTGATCAGATTGGACGCGTCCATAGTGCCGCCGGATGCCGAACCCGCACCGATGATCGTGTGGATTTCGTCGACGAACAGGATCGCGTTGGGGTCCTTCTTGAGTTGCGCGATCACGGCTTTCAGGCGCTTCTCGAAATCCCCGCGGTATTTGGTCCCGGCAACCAGCGCGCCGAGATCCAGCGCCCAGACGGTCGCGTCTTCCAGCACCGTCGGCACCTTGCCCTCGACGATGCGCAGCGCAAGGCCCTCCGCCAGCGCGGTCTTGCCGACGCCGGATTCGCCGACGTACAGCGGATTGTTCTTGCGCCGCCGGCACAACACCTGGACGGTGCGCTCGATCTCCGGCTCGCGGCCGATCAGCGGGTCGATCCGGCCCTGGCGCGCGCGCTCGTTGAGGTTGGTCGCATACTCGACCAGCGCGTTGTCCTTGTCCTTGCCTTCGGGCTCGCCGTCGGTGGCCGCCTCGCCCGGCGCGGGCGCGTCGGAGGATTCGTGGCCGATCTTGGCGATGCCGTGGGAAACGTAGTTGACCACGTCCAGCCGTTCGACCTCCTGCTGGTGCAGGAAGTACACGGCGTGGGAATCCTTCTCGCCGAAGATCGCCACCAGCACGTTCGCGCCGGTGACTTCCTTGCGGCCTGAAGACTGCACATGATAAACCGCGCGCTGCAACACCCGCTGAAAGCCGAGCGTCGGCTGGGTGTCGCGCTCGTCGCCGGATGGCAGCACCGGCACGGTTTCGGTAATGATCGAGCGCAGGTCCTTGGCGAGTTTGTCGAGGTCGGCGCCGCAACCACGCAGGACCGCCGCGGCAGTCGGGTTGGCGAGCAGGGCCA
>JBOHYT010000015.1:0-9396 GCA_050738055.1 Rhodanobacteraceae bacterium | reverse complement strand
GCTGGCGGTCGCGCCCGGTTTGTCCGCAGCCGCGATCCTCCAAGTGCTGCGCGCCGGCGTCGATCCCGTGTTCCTGCCGCGCCCCCTGAAACTCGTCGACGCGCTGCCGCGCAGCGAGATCGGCAAGCTGCCGAGGGCAGCGTTGCTGGAGATGCTGAGAGCCGGGAATCGGGAATAGGGATTCGGGATTCGGACTGCGGATGGAATAGATTGTGTCAAGATGCTGTATTGGTCCAAGATCCGCGGTTGCATTGCGGTGAGCTGTTTGTGGCTCATCAGGCGAGCTGGGTTGCAGGCGCAGACCGCCGTCGGTCACGGGAAGTGCAGCGATGGACCCGCGCAGGCCATTGGCCGCTGCGTATACCCGGTGCGCGGAGCGCAGCCTTAGATGGCAGTAAGCGTCCTCCGAAAGTGCGCCGCCATTGTTTTACCGTGGAGCCGCGCAGTAAGGTATTGCTCGGCGAACGGCTGTTGTATGCGGTGAGATGATCGACTGGGCGGCAATCGGCATTCGGATGGCATGGCGTGCACTGGCGCAACACCCAGCGCGACATGTGCTGCTTTGCGTAACGGTGATCGTTGCGGTGGCTGCATGGTTAGGTCTGGCAGCACTGACTGCGCCATTCGTCGGTACGGCGAGGTCAGTATCCGGTCTTGGAGTGCAAGTTTTGAACGCGCGCGGCTCCATGGGTTCGATGACATCCATTCCGAAGCGCTACGCGGCACGTATTGCCGCGCTGCCCAGTGTGCGCGATGCGCGCTACTCTGACGCGTTACCAGTGATGTGCACGGCCACCGCCAGCGCCACGTTGAACGCGGTCGGTGGCTCGGCCGTAGGTAACCTTTTGGACAACGACGGTGTTTCATCGGAACTCGCGCGCAAGTGGAAGGCCGACCCACTGGGTGTGCTGGTCGGGTCCACGCTGGCCTCGCAGTGCGGCTGGCACGCTGGAATGACGGTCTCGCCGCGCGACCCGATGCTAGCCAACGGCCATGTGGAGATTCACATCACCGGCGTCTTCCGGAGCCCGGGGGGCACCAACAACCAGATTGCCATCGCGCATTACGCATACGTCAACCGGGTAGGCTCGCTGGCCGGGCGCGATCACGTGTTACTTGTTTCGGCCTTCCCCAGAAACGCCCACCGTGGCAACGCCGTGGCCGCCCAAATCGAAGCGATGTTCGCCACCTCCGATCCACCCGTTGTGGCCAACACCAGCGCAACCACGCAGAATGCCCTCGTTGCATTTGGGAAGATCCAAGATCTGCTAGCTGTGGTGATGGTTGCGACCTTCCTGAGTGCGTTGCTGGTGCTGGCGAGCGTCATGGCCCACGCCGCGGTTGAACGTTGCCGCAGCATGGCGGTGATGCAAGTGCTCGGTTTTCGTCGCGCGCAGCTTTTTTCGGCGTTCGTGTTCGAGCATGTGCTGGTCGTGATTGTCGGCGGTGGGCTGGGCATTGGCATTGGATTGGCAGCCCTCAGATTCATTGACAAGGCATCAAGTTACGGACTGGCGGGCTTTCTGCTTGGAGGTCTTCAACCACCGCCGTGGGCTTGGTACGGGTTACCCGTATGGCTCACCATCCTGCTGGTCCTCGCGCTTATCGGCCCCGCGCTCACCACGGCGCGCTTGCGGCCGGTTGACTACCAGCAGACGTGACTGCATGCGCATTCTCCGCCAAACGCTAGGTGCACTTACGACAGGGTTTGCCAGTCTGCGCGCCCGGCGGGGGCGCCTTTTGTTAACGGCGGCGGGGTTCCTGATCGCTGGGATGACGCTGGTGATCCTGCTGACGATTCCGGCCGGGATGCGGCGCGTCGCCGGAAACACTGGACTGGCGGACGTGGCCATGGTGTTGTCAGCGCGCGCCACCAACGAGATCTCGAGCAGAATTTCACCGGGAACCGCAGCGCTAATCGGTACGCTGCCGGGCGTCGCGCATGGCCCGCATGGGCACGTACTTGCTGCACCGCAGTTCCTCGCCGACGCCAAGCTTCGCCAAGCCGAAGGTAGCCTTGTAACGGTTCAGGTGCGCGGAGTCACACCGAAATTTTGGCAAATATTAGCGGGCGCCGTGCGGCTCACCCGCGGCAAGCGGTTCGGGCCCGGACTCGACCAGTTGATCGTCGGCGGCGCGGCCACGCGCCGCTTCGTGGCACTCGTGCCAGGCGCCCAAGTACCGGTCCATAATGCACCATGGCGGGTGACCGGCGTATTTAGCGCCGGCGGCGGTATGTGGGGATCGGAGCTGTGGACCGACATCGGCGCACTGCAGGCAGCCTACAACGCCCAAGGGCAGATTTCCGTCATATGGGTAAAGCTGACTTCACCCGCTGCGTTCAAGACCTTCGATGCCGCGATCAAAGCCGACCCACGCATGCGAGCCGTGAAGGCGTGGCCGCAGCAGGGTTACTACGCCGGCCAGATCGGTTTTCTGACCCACTTCGCAAACGTCGCGATCATTGGTATCGCGGTCGTCCTTGGACTTGGCGCGATCCTCGCCATCTTCAACGCGGTAGGCATGGCGCTGGCTGCACGCCGGCGCGAAACAGCGGTACTGCGCGCGATAGGTTTCGGTCGTTTGGGCTTGGCGTTGGCGTTGTTGATCGAGGTGCTGGTGGTTGCGATCGTGTGCGCTGGGATCGCGCTCGCGATCGGCTGGCTCGTGCTCAATGGCCAGACCGTGGATTCCTCCTCCTTTGGCCAAGCGCTTAGTTTCTCGATGCGGGTCACACCGACCGTCGCGTGGCTGGTACTGGTGTACCTGGTATTGCTTGGCATTCTCAGTGCCACTTGGCCCATCGCCCGCGCGGTCTGCGCTCCACTGCCCGAGACCCTACAGAGTGAGTGACGAGCATTCAGTTCGGGGGATTGGGAACCCGAAGAGCGCTGCCAACAGCGCCCGAGTCCAGAGTCCAGAGTCCCGGGTCCCGGGTCCCGAGTCCCGGCAATGAAGATCCTCGTGATCGGCTCCGGCGGCCGCGAGCACGCACTGGCCTGGAAATTCGCGCAGTCGCCGCGCGTATCCGGTGTGATCGTCGCGCCGGGCAACGCCGGCACCGCGCGCGAACCGCACGTGCGCAACGCGAACATCGGTGCGGCCGACATCGATGCTCTGCTGCAACTCGCGCGCGATGAAGCCATCGACCTCACCGTGGTGGGTCCGGAAGCGCCGCTGGTGGCGGGCATCGCGGACCGGTTCCGCGCGGCCAGCCTGCGCATCTTCGGGCCCACCGCGGCGGCCGCGCAGCTGGAAGGCTCCAAGGCATTCGCCAAGGCGTTCCTCGATCGCCACCGCATTCCCACCGCGCGCCACGCGGTGTTCGCCGAACTTCCGGCTGCACTTGCCTACGTGCGTGCGCACGGCGCGCCGATCGTGATCAAGGCCGACGGCCTTGCCGCGGGCAAGGGCGTGGTGGTCGCGATGAGCTTGCCCGAGGCCGAGCACGCGCTGCGCGAGATGCTCGATGCGCACGCGTTCGGCGACGCCGGCGCGCGGGTGGTCATCGAGGAATTCCTGGAAGGCGAGGAAGCCAGCTTCATCGTGATGGCCGATGGCGTACACGCGTCGCCGATGGCATCCAGCCAGGACCACAAGCGGCGCGATGAAGGCGATCGCGGACCGAACACCGGCGGAATGGGTGCCTATTCGCCGGCGCCCGTGGTGACGCCCGAAGTGGAGCGCCGCATTCTCGAGGAGATCATCGGACCGACGCTGCGCGGCATGGCCGCCGAAGGCGCGCCGTTCACGGGGTTCCTTTACGCCGGACTGATGATCGACAAGACCGGCGACCCGAGGGTGATCGAGTTCAACGTGCGCTTCGGCGACCCGGAATGCCAGCCGATCCTGCTGCGGCTCGAATCCGATCTCGTGGATCTCCTCGACGCCGCGCTCGAGGGCAAGGTCGATCGCGTCGAAGCAAAGTGGGATCCGCGCCCGTCGCTGGGCGTGGTGATGGCCGCACAGGGCTATCCAGCCGATCCGAAAAAGGGCGACGCGATTTCCGGGCTGGATGCGGACTTCGGCGACGGAGTGAAAGTGTTCCACGCCGGTACCGAGCTCGATGCGCACGACAACGTGGTCAGCGCCGGCGGCCGCGTGCTCACGGTCTGTGCGCTGGGTGATGATCTATCCCAAGCCCGCGATCGTGCCTACGCCGCCGCCGATCGCATCCGCTTCGACGGCGCGTTCTTCCGGCGCGACATCGGGCATCGCGCGCTGGCGCGCAAGTAGCGTTGCCCGCTTCTGCGGGCGTCGCGGTGCGACGCTCCACCGAGTGACAAGATGGGGCCATGAACCAATTCCGTCTGCTCGCCAAGCGTCGATTCGCGCCGTTCTTCGCGGTGCAAGCGCTGGCGGCGTTCAACGACAACGCGTTCCGGCAAGCGACCATCGTGCTGGTCGGTTTCCAGATGGGGCTGTCCACCGCGACGATCGGTTTGTACTCCAATCTCGCGCCGGCGCTGTTCATCCTGCCGTTCTTCCTGTTCTCGGCGAGCGCGGGGCAGCTTGCGGAAAAATACGAGAAGCAGCGTCTCATCCGCTACGTGAAGCTGTTCGAGATCGTGGCGATGTGCGTCGCCGCTTGGGGCTTCCACGTCCGCAGTCCGCTGCTGTTGTTCGTGGTGCTGTTCCTGATGGGCGTGCATTCGACGGTATTCGGGCCGATCAAGTACGCGATCCTGCCGCAGGTGCTGCGGCGCGAGGAACTGGTCGGCGGCAATGGCCTCGTGGAAGCGGGCACCGATCTCGCCATCCTGATCGGCATGATCGCGGGCGGCGCGGCCATGGTAATGCACGGACAAGGCGCGTTGTTTTCGTCGGCGCTGGTGATCGGCGTTGCGCTGCTCGGATTTGCCGCGAGTCTCGCGATCCCGCGCGTGCCGGCGGTCGCACCTGCGCTGAAGTTCAACTGGAACCTCTTCACGGAAAGCGCGCGGGTCCTGAAGATCACCGCGAGAGACCGCATGGTGTTCAACGCGGTGCTGGGGATCTCCTGGTTCTGGTTTTTCGGCGGCGTGGTCATCGCGCAATTGCCGAACTATACGCGGCTGTATCTGGGCGGCGGCGCCACCGTCGAAATCCTGGTGCTGACCTTGTTCTCGGTGGGCGTGGGCGTCGGTTCGCTGCTTTGCGAAAAGCTGTCGCGGCATGCGGTCGAAGTCGGGCTGGTGCCGTTGGGCGCCGCGGGAATGACCGTGTTCGGAGTGCTGCTTTATTTCGCGCAACATGCGCAAGTTTCGACGCGCGGCATGAACTGGCTGGCGTTCCTGCATGCGCCTGGACACGGTTGGCTGGCACTCGACCTGACACTCATCGGCGTGTCCACCGGTCTGTTCATCGTGCCGCTGTTCGCGCTGGTGCAAAGCCGCAGCGCGCCGAACGAACTGTCGCGCGTGATCGCCGGCAACAATATCTGGAACGCGATTTTCCTGGTCGCGGCGGCGGTGTTCGGGCTGGGGCTGTTGAAAGTGGGGCTCACGATCCCGCAACTGTTTCTGCTGACCGCGCTGTTGAACGCCGCGGTGATGCTGTACCTGATGTGGCGCGTACCGGCATTCGGCGAGCGATTCCTGCGCTGGGCGCGGCTTCGGTCCGCCTGAGCGCAGTGCGATACTGAGAGGCTGCCGAACCCGGGACCGCTCCGATCCATGACTGCATCACTGCTGCGCATCGCCACCCGAAAAAGCCCGCTTGCGCTGTGGCAGGCCGAGCACGTTGCGCAATGTCTGCGCGCGGCGCATTCCGGGCTCGACGTCGAATTGCTGCCGCTCTCGACGCGCGGCGACGAGGTGCTCGATCGCTCGCTGGCGACGATCGGCGGCAAGGGCCTGTTCCTCAAGGAACTGGAGGTCGCGCTGAGGGAAGGCCGCGCCGACCTCGCCGTGCATTCGCTGAAGGATGTCCCGGCGAAACTGGAACACGGATTCGTGCTGGCGGCGATCCTGCCGCGTGCCGATTGCGCGGACGCGTGGATCAGCAATGACTTCGACTCGATCGATTCGCTGCCGCACGGTGCGCGCGCAGGTACTTCCTCGCTGAGGCGCGCCGCGCAGCTGCGCGCGCGGCGACCGGATCTCGAGATCGCCGATCTGCGCGGCAACCTCGGCACGCGGCTCGCCAAGCTGGACCGCGGTGACTACGCGGCGATCGTGCTGGCGGTGGCGGGTTTGCAGCGCATGGGTGTGGGTGAGCGAGTGCGCGCGCGGTTGGCGCCGCCCGACTGGTTGCCGGCGCCCGGACAGGCGGCAATCACAGTGGAGGCGCGATCCGACGACGCACGCGTGACGACCTTGCTGGCGCCGCTGGACGATGCGTCGACGCGCTGGACCGTTGCGGCGGAGCGCGCACTCAGCGCGGAGCTGGGCGGCGACTGCACGATGCCGCTCGGCGCGTGGTGCGAGACGCGTGCGGACGGCTCGCTGCACCTGCATGG
Organism: Rhodanobacteraceae bacterium; assembly: GCA_050738055.1. Classification (GTDB taxonomy): domain Bacteria; phylum Pseudomonadota; class Gammaproteobacteria; order Xanthomonadales; family Rhodanobacteraceae; genus 66-474. Next base: position 2,957 of record JBOHYT010000015.1, on the reverse strand, counting down.
CCTGCTGGGGGACGCGCAAGACGGCCGGTTGCTGCGTGCCGAGGCGACGGGCGGCGATCCGATGATGCTCGGTGCCGAAGTCGCGCGCCGGTTGCGCGCGCAGGGCGCGGACGCATTGCTGCGCGACCGCGGTTGAGCCATTCCCGCCGCTGCGGAAATCCCTTCTCGCGTCGGGCCTTCCAGCCCTCCTACGGACTTGCCGGAGTCCATTCGGGCCTTCCAGCCATCCTACCGGCTTGACGAAGCCCATCGGGCCTTCCGGCCCTCCTACTTGCCGAAGCTGTACACCAGGTTGGTGGTGAACAGGCTGTCCATGTGCTGGATGCCCGGCACGACGTTCGAGTTGTAGCGGTTCTCGTAGGCAATCTTCAGCGCGAGCGTCTTGGTCATCGCGACCGCAAGGCCGATGTCGTTCTGGTAGTAGCGGTTCTGGCTGCCGACCTCGGCGAGAAAGGTTTCCTGCAGGCTGGTGCTGTCGGTGATCGCCAGCTTGTAGTTGACCACGCCGCGTCCGATCGCCTCGTCCTCCACGGGCGGCGTCACGCGGGTCGCCACCGGCGGCGTCACGCTGGTATCGACTTCGAGGTAGGTCTGTGGCTGGTAGCGCTTGTAACCGGGGCCCGCCTCGACCGACAACTCGCTGCGGCCGGTCTTGAACAGGATGTAGCCGAAGCCGATCGAGACGACTTCCTGCCAGCGGTTCGATGCGAAATCGTCGTGGTCGTAGCGCGTCGCGCCGATCAGGTACGAACGCGGGTCGAACTTGTAGCCGACCGAGCCGCCCAGGTCGTAATGGCTCGCGGTGGTCTGGTAGCTGTTGGCGTTCCCGACCACCACGCCGTCAACCACCACCGGCGTCTTGATGTTGCTCTTGGCGCGGTTGGCGTCGAGGAAGAACGCGTCCTTCCAGGTGTCATCCTCGTAGGCGAGCTTGAACTTGGCGTCCAGGTTCAGCGACTTGGTGTTGCCGGTGGCATCGGCGAGGCCGAATTCACCGCTGCCGCTCCAGTCCGAATTCGAGCCGGCAGGGCTGTCGGCCATCGCAAGTACCGGAAGCGCGACGAGGACGGTGGCGGCGGCGAGGGCCAGGATCCGCAGTGGTTTCATGTACAACTCCTTGCTATTGCCAAATGCAAACCGCCAAGCCTGCAGCAGGGGCACTGAACCTCTGTTAACTTTTCGTGATGCAACGCTGCGCATTCAGCCACGCCGTTGCGGGAAGAACGACGCGACCGCATGGCGCGCTTCGGCAAAGAACAGCCAGCGTTCGACGAACAACCCCGTGAGGCAGAGCAACGCCAGCACCGGGGCGATCCACGCGGTACCTAGCCACAAGGCGATCGCGATCCCGATCACTGGCAGGATCGCGAACAGCGCGAGCGCGCATCGGCGCAGCCGCGCGGAATGCTTGCGCGCCAGCACGAAGGCCATCTCGCGGGTGAGGTAACTCTCTTCGGTGACGGGGCCTTCGAACGAGCGCACGCGACCGAGGTGTTCGAGTCCGATGGCGTGCCCCGCAGCGACCGCGGGCTGGCGATCGATGGTCCGCCAGTAGTCGGTCTTGATCACCCCGGCAACCACCGCCAGGCCCAGCAGTGCGAGCGGAAAATCCGGGGCGCCTGCCCGCGCCGACGCGAACCCCAGCCACGCCCACAGCCACAGGCCGCCCGAGAGCAGCGCGAAGATCAGGTACAGCGGCAGGACCTGGCGGGTGCGCCAGGCGCGAACCGGTTTCAGCGAACGATAGATGTTGGCGGTGCAGAGGAGCGTCGCGACCGCGCACAACGCGAGCAACGCGCCCGCGATCTGAATTCCGACATCCGCGCGTTGCGCCCAGGCCAGCCACGCGACCGCCAGCATCGGCAGGTAAGCAACCAGCGAGGCGATGCCTTCGCGCGACAACCAGGAACTGCGCCACTGGCTGAGCGCGCGCCACGCGCGTTCGGGTCGGCCGAGGTGCGAGGTCGACGCGAGCAGGCCCGCGGTCACCAGCACGAAACCGAACCCGAGCGGCACCAGCACGCCGTTGCCCGACCGCGGATAGACCCCCGCGGCGAGCGCGATGCCGAGCACGAGCCACAACCCGTACCCCGCACCGCTCAACACCGTGAAGCAGATCACCGAGAGCGAAGGCCTCATCGCGACAAGGCCTTGTCCAGCCAGCGCAGCAACGGAGGCAATTGTTCGGCATCGAGGGTTTCTTCCGCGCTGCCCGACGCAGCCGCGACGCTGGAACCATCGCGCCGCGGGCGTGGCGGCAGGTAGCGGTTGACCGGCTGGTAGCCGAACTCCGGCATCAGCGCATAGCCGCCGCGTTCGGCCACCACTTTCGACACCTCCGAATCCGGATCGCCGAAGTCGCCGAACATCCGCGCGCGGGTCGGACACGCCATCACGCAGGCGGGTTGCCGGTCGCGCTCGTCCAGGGTTTCGTTGTAGATGCGGTCCACGCACAACGTGCACTTCTGCATCGTGCCGCGCTTGCTGTCCTCGCGACCGGCATCCGACGCAGTGGCCCGGGCATCCGGCAGCGCGATCTCGCGCGCGCCATACGGGCACGCCCACGCGCACAGCTGGCAACCGATGCACTTGTCGGCGTCGACCAGCACGATGCCATCCTCGGCGCGCTTGTAGCTGGCGCCGGTGGGGCACACCGTCACGCAGTCCGGCGTCTCGCAGTGCAGGCACGAACGCGGGAAGTGGACCATTTGCGGGGACGGGACTCGGGACTCGGGACTCGGGACTCGGGGTTGGCGATTCGGCGCCGCGTCGTTCTTTCCAATGTCTGGTTTCGCGGGGGCGCCGACCAGCGGCGCGCTGCCTGGTTCGGGTCCCGAGTCCCGAGTCCCGAGTCCCGTGATTTCATACGAGTGCACCCGATTGAACCAGACGCCGTGGGGCTCTGCGCCGTACGGATCGTCGTCGGGCAGCGGCCCGAAATCGCCGCCGTCGTTCCA
>JBOHYT010000014.1:0-9999 GCA_050738055.1 Rhodanobacteraceae bacterium | reverse complement strand
AACCGCGCCACCGCCCGGTCAGCGCCACCGCCGACTTCCACGAAGTGCGCGATGCGGTCGAAATCCGCGTGCGCGAAGCCCACGAGCGCAGCATCACGCTGCTGTTCGACCCGGAGCGCAGCCTCGCTCAGCGGATCCTCGACGAACAGTTCGAAGCGTAAAAACGAATCTGGGTTGGACGCGCTTTGCGTGCGTCCGACACCTCACGTTTCCATTGATGCGACTGGCGCCGCAACTCATCGACGGGGGGTTCCGTTGCGGACGGTCGCGACTGTCTGCTTTCGGGGACGCCGCGTACCGATGACGACCAGCACACCAAGCCTCGCTTCCGACCGTGGCGCCGCGCAACGGCTTGGAATCGCCGCGTAAGATGCGCTTCGACGAGCAGAACTGGGAGTGGCCGATGGAATATCTGATCGGGGTGGCGATCTCAGCGTGCATGGTGATCCCCCTCGTCGCAGCATCGGTCGGCGTCGATCGAGATCGCACGGCTACGCTTTGGGCCCTTCTCTTTCTCGGCTTGGTCATCTTGGATCAAGCGTTGCTGTACCTGCCGATCCAAACGGGAATCGACGGTTACTTCGGTCTTCACTGGAACTGGTTCGGGAAACTGTTCGTGCTTGCCTGGGCCGTACCTTTCATTGTGTTCGGCCCGATCAGTGTCTCAGACGTCGGACTCCGGGCGCCACTGCGGCACGCCTTTGCGCGCGCCGCGATGATCGTTGCCATATTGGCAATCGTGGCGTTCCTGGTTCACTGGTTCATGCGAACCGGGGAACCGCGTACGGCCGGGACAGTTCTCTTCCAACTCATCATGCCCGCTATCGCAGAAGAGTTGGTATTTCGAGGAGTGTTGTTCGCGGTACTTCAAAAAGCCTTTCGAGAGCCACCCTCCGCTGATCCAAAGTGGTGGAAGAGTCGAGCAGTTTGGTTGACCGCGATCGCGTTCGCTTTGATACACGGCTGGACGGTTGTGGGCGGCACGCTCGAATTCAACGCTCTCGCGTGTATTTCCCCGTTTGTTTTTGGCGTGATAGCTGGTGCTCTCCGCAAATACAGCGGATCAGTTGCATTCCCCATCGTGCTGCATAGTGCGGTCGATGTTGCCGCAGCGGTCTTCCCTTGATTCTTGTGCGCGGCCTCGTCGCTGGCGCGGCGTGAGAAGGAGCCCGTATGCCTGCTTTCGGGTGTCTCGCTGGCGGCCTTGATCGTCTCCTCCGGGTCGATAAGCCACCATTACCCAAGAATGTCATCGGGCCATCGGCGTGCGCCGTGCAGCACACGCAAGATGAGCACGGTATCGCCGGTTATGCGGTATGCGACGATGTACGGTGTTCGATTGATGACGAGTGCGCGGGTACCAGCGATGCGACCGATGCGACCACTCTCCGGGTGGCGAATCAGCTGCTGCACTTGCAGACGGATACGGTCGTCAATGGTCGCCGCCGCACGTGGGCTATCAACCTCAATGTACTCGAAGATATGTACGCGATCTTCGACCCCCAGGTCGTCCATTCTCCAGCCTCACGCCTTGCCCGCGGCTTTGCGCAGGGCGGCTGCGCGACGTTCGGCGAATTGAGCCTCCACCTGCTCATGCGGGAGCGCCGTACGTGAATCATCCAATGCCTGTTGCACCTTCGCCCTGAACCACGCATCGTGGGCAGCGGGGTCGGTGACCAGTGCGAACGGCAGCGCGCTTTCGTTGGCGGTTCGCGTCAGCAGGATGCGCACGGCATCGGAAACGGTCAAACCAAGCTGATCCAGTACCGCCACCGCGCGTGCCTTCATGGCGGCGTCGATGCGGGTCTGTACCAGCGCGTTGGCGGGCATGGCGGTTTCTCTCACGCGGTGGACCAGTGAGTTGTAGTGCAAACGCATTACAACCGCCATCGCTTCGGCCGTGACGAGAGGCGCTGTCCGCAGGCACAGCCCAGACGTGTCAACCGTGCCGATGATCCGTTGCCAGCCGGCTCGCATTTCGGCGAACGTGGCCAGCCCGGCAATAGCTCGCACTATCCATCTTGAAGGCCCAAGTAGCCCAATGCATCACGCGGATGTCGTGGATTTGCGCGGCGCTTTTTGGGTGGTCGATGCAAATTGCGCGGCAACAGGGCCACCCCAAACAACGCACCTGTCGCTTGGCGCCGGTCCCGAATTCCGTACACGCACCCGGCAACGCGCGCATTGTCGGGCGCGGTCAACAAGTGCCGGGATGCGGCGTCGCCGGATGCCAGCCGTAGGGGTTGGGGCGTACGGTGAGCGGCTGACTGTAATTCTTGCCATCCACCGTGAGCACCACCCGGTAGTGTCCCGGCTTCTCCCATGGCCCGAGCGGTCCGCGCGGCGTACGGCACAATACCGCGGGGTAACCCCATCTGGGCGGACCTGGCGGCGGTGTGCCACGGAAATCCCACACAAAGCGATTGGCGCCGGGCTTGGCGGAAAGGATGGTGGGCGGTGCCCGGTAGTACTTCGGGAAGTTGGCAGGCGGCATCTTCACTGGCTTGGCCGCACTCGAGTAGCGGCGCACCAGCTTGCCGCTGGCATCGTAGATCGTCAGGGTGACCGGTCCGTGCACGGATGTACCCAGCCAGTAGTCGATGATGGCGCCGGTCGGCGGGTTGGCGGCGTGCGCGACTTCGGGCGGACGTGCCTCACCGGGGTAGATGCCCAGGCTGAACTCGACCGCGGGTTGCGGCTGGTACAGATGGACTGCGCTTTGGGCTATGGCTTCGCTGGCCTGGCGCAAGGGTGCGATGTCATCGAGGATCCAGATGCCACGCCCGTGGGTGCCCACGATCAGGTCGCCCGCGTGCACACGCAAATCGCGCACCGAGCTGGTGGGCAGGTTCAATTGCAACGATTGCCACGAATCGCCGTCGTTGAAGGAGACGAAAATACCCAGTTCGGTGCCGGCGTACAGCAGCCCGTTGCGTTTGGGGTCGGCGCGAACCACGCGCACATAGTCGCCGTCGGGAATGCCGCGCACCGCCTTGCGCCAGTGCTCGCCGAAATCTTGCGTGATGTAAATGTAGGGTTTCAGGTCATCGACCTCGTGACGGTCCACGGCAATGTAGGCGGTACCCGCCTGATGCGGGTCGGTCGCAATGGTGTCCATCCGACTCCACGGACCAAGCTCGGGGGGCGTCACGTTGTTCCAGTGCTTGCCGCCGTCGCGCGTGACCCACAGACGGCCGTCGTCGGTACCGGCCCAAGTGACGCCTTGCTGTACCGGCGAGACCCCGAGCGCATAGACGATCGAATAACCGCACTCTGCGGCGGTCTTGCGGGTTGGCATGCTCGGGCAGTGTGCGTCCGGGTTCCAACGCGTCAGCACGGGGCTGATGGCTTGCCAGTGTTTGCCGGCGTCGGTGGTCTCGAAGACTTTGCGCGTGCCCGCAAACAGCGTATCGGCGTTGAACGGCGATGGCGCGAGCGCAGTGTTCCACGGAGCGGAGTACCCGGCAGCAGTCGGCGTTGCGCCGAACGGTCGCAACGGCTGCGGCGGAATCATGGTGGTGACTTCGCTTTTGAGGTTCCAGGTCGCGACTACGCCACCCGCCGATGACCCGTAAAGGATGTTCGGATCGCCCTTTTTCGCAAAGAGGTAGCCTGATTCCCCACCGCCCGCGACCGGGCGCCAGTCGTGGTTGGTGATGATGCCGCTGCGCCCGCGCGAGGGAATCATCAGGGCGCCGGAATCCTGCTGGGTGCCGTACACGTTGAACGGCACCTGATTGTCCGTGCTGATGTGATAGATCTGCGCGCTCGGCTGATTGAACCAACTTGACCAGGTCTCGCCATCGTCGAGGCTCACCGACCCGCCCTGATCGGCGGTGGCAATGAGGTGGTCGGGGTCCTCGGGGTCGACCCACAGGCGCTGCAGGTCATCGCCGTCCGGCGAGCCCTTGAGCGCGGTGAAATGTTTGCCGCTATCGGTGGAGCGATACAGCGTGGTGTTGGGGATATACAACACGTTCGGGTTGTGCGGATCCACCGAAATCCGCCCGAAATACCAGCCGCGTCCGATCAGGCGGGGTGCGTTGTTGATCAGTGTCCAGCTCGCACCGCCATCGTCGGAACGATACAGGCCGCTGCCGGCCCCGCCACTGTTGGCGCCGGTAGGCGTACCCGTGCTTACAATTGCGTAGAGGCGCGAACCCGATTGCGCGTCCGCCACCGCAAGTCCGATGCGACCCATGTCCGACGGCAACCCGTGCATCGCCAGCTTGTGCCAAGTCTCACCGCCATCGTCGGAATGGTAGATTGCGGCACCGGGAAAGTGCAGCGGCGGGTACTGGAACCACGGTGGCCGGTTCATGTTCCAGGTGCTGGCGAAAATACTTTGCGGGTGCGCTGGGTCACGGGCCAGGTCGATCGCGCCCGTGTGGTCGTTGGCGTAAAGGGTTTTCTGCCAGTGCTGGCCGCCGTCAGTACTCAGGAACACTCCGCGCTGGACGTTGGGACCCCATGCGCTCCCCAGTGCGGCGACCAGCACGCGGTTCGGATCGGTGGGGCCGACGAGGATGCGCCCGATGTGCCGGGTATCGTCCAGGCCCACGTGTTGCCACGTTTTGCCGCCGTTGTCCGACCGGTAGACGCCGTCGCCATAGGTGGCACCAGTGCGGATGGTATTTTCCCCGGTGCCTACGTAGATGACGCCTGGATTGGAAGGAGCGATGGCAATCGAGCCGATCGAAGAGACCGGTTCATGCTGGAACAACAACTGCCACGTCGTGCCCGCGTCGATCGTTTTGAATACGCCGCCATCGACCGTACCGATGTACGCGACGGCGAGCTTTCCGGGGACGCCGGCCACCGCATCCGTGCGACCGCCCCGATACGGGCCGATGAAACGCCAGTGCAGGGACGCAAACAAGGAAGGCGGCATGGCCTGCGCAGGCGCGGCCGGGATCGGCGCCCCGCCAGCCACTCCGCCTGCGAGACCGGCGGCGAGTGCCAGGCAGGTAACGCACAAGGTTCGCAACATGATTCAGGTTCCTCCAAGACCGGGCACATCGGCTCGGCTAGCACTTTTGCCGCGCGCTGGCAGGCACCTGATCAGGCGTCCGTTGCGGTGGAGCACTTCTCTGCTGCTTGAGCCATCCGCGTGTCACCCATAACGATAGTACGGCGAATACGGTCAGGCAATTGTGGGCCGGCTCCGGACACCCGCAACCTCTATCGCATCGGCCCAGAGCGGTCATTGCCTTGCGATGATGACCAGCCGTGGGACGTTTGCGGTCGTAATGGCTATACGCCATGCAGTCGCCTCAGGGTTAATCGGAGGGCTCAATCACACCTCATGCACGATTGATCCCCTCCGATGCACGGATCGTCACAATTCTGTTGTCCGTATCCGCCAGGTCCATAAGCTTGGACTACGGGCGCTGCCGATCCGGTGAAGATGGTGCTGAAACTGATTCCTTTGGTGGTTGGCAATTTGACGCGCAAGAAGTTGCGAAGCGGCCTGACACTGTTGTCTGTCGTGATCGCATTCGTCCTGTTCGGCGTGCTGGCAGCGGCATGGCATGGGTTCGCAAGTGGTATCCGGAACGGCTCAAGCCAACTCGTGGTGTTCAACCGCACATCCCGCTTCCACGGACTTCCGCTCAGCGACAGAAGTCAGATTGCCAACATCCCGGGCGTGCGCGAAACCAGTTACACCGTCTGGTTCGGGGGATACTTCCGTGACGTCAAGAACCAGCTGGCGGGGTTCGCCGTCGATACAGCCACCTATTTTGATTTGGATCCGGGTATCCATGTCCCCGCAGAGCAATTGAAGCGTTGGAAGAACGATCGCACGGGTGTCATCGTTGGTGCGGATATCGCCAAACGCTACGGCTGGAAGGTCGGCGACCAAATTCCGGTGCAGAACTCGGAATGGCGCCATGCCGACGGAAGCGATGCGTGGATGTTCAATATCGACGGGATCGCCCGCTCGACCATCTCGGGCCAACCGGCTGATGCCTTTCTACTGCACTACCAATACCTGAACCAGTCTGTCCAGCCTCGACTCCAGAATGTGGTCTCCGCTTTTCTGGTTGGCATCGCTTCGCCTCAGCAGGCCGCGCTGATCTCAAGCGAAATCGACGATCGTTTCGCCAACTCATCCGCGCCAACCAAAACTCGCACCACTCAAGCGGTCGCGCGCGGTTTCGCGGATCAATTCGCCAACCTCGGCGAAATCGTCATGGCAATCGGATTAGCGGTGTTCATCGGTCTGTTGCTGATCATCGGCAACGTGCACGCGCAAGCGGTGAGCGAAAGAACGATGGAATTCGCGACGCTTCGGGCGATTGGCTATCCGAACCGCAGCGTCCTGTGGATCGTCACTGCAGAGGCGGTGCTGATGATGGCGGTGGGCGCGATCGGCGGCCTTATTGCTGCAAAATTGATAACGCGCCCCCTCGGTGCCGTAGTGCAATCGTTCCTGCCAGGATTTTATTTGTCAGGGACCGGTATGGCGCTCGGCTTGCTGCTGGCCGTGGTCATGGCATTGTTTGCCTCTGTAATCCCGGATCTGCAGGTGGCCCGGTTGCAGATTGCGCCTGCGCTGCGAGGAAAGTGAAGACATGCTCAGCTTGCGCGAACCGCTGTCGTTGCTGGCCCTCAACGTGCGCAGCTGGAGAGCTCGCCCGGTCGCAACAAGCGTTGCTGTGGTCGGCTTCATGATTGTCGTACTGGTATTCGCCGGCATCTTCTCCGTCGAAAGTGGCTACAAAGCCACGACCGACGCGACGGGCGCCCCGAACGTCGCGCTCGTCATGCTACCAGGCGCACACAGCGAGATCGAGAGCTCCATTCCGGAGACAGACGCGGGCATCATCGCGACGGCGCCGGGAATTGTCCAAGACAATCACCATCCGTTGGTCGCTGCGGAATATCTCGACATCGTGAACATCCCGAAGCGCTCCAACGGCGCCCCGACGGATGTTGCAGTACGCGGCGCGGAACCAACGATGTTCGACATCCAGCCGCAAATCAAAATCGTAGCCGGGCGACGGTTCAAACCGGGGCTCAACGAGAGCATCGTCGGTCGTCGGGCGGCCCAAGAATTCAAGGGGCTGCAGCTCGGCGACACCGTGCGGTGGTCGCGTACGCCGTGGAAAGTCGTCGGAGTTTTCAGTTCCAACGGCGACATGCACGAGTCCGAGATTTGGACGGGCTTGCATGCATTGCAGAACGCCGACGGTGGAACCGGCCATGTTGCGGCGGTTTACGCGAAACTCACCTCTGCCGCCGCGTTCGGGGCGTTCAAGGCCGCACTCGAACACAATCCCCAATTGCATGTAGTCGTTTATCGTGAGTCACAGTTTTTTGCGCAGCAGGCGGCCAAGTTGAGCCAGTTCATCACTTCCGTCGGCGCGTTGATTGCCTTGCTGATGGGCGCGGGTGCGGTGATCGGTGCGGTGAACATCATGTACAGCACGATTTCCGCACGGGCCCCGGAGATTGCCACGCTGCGTGCAATCGGGTTTCATCCTGGATCAACGTTCACCGCTGTCTTGACTGAAGGAATGTTGCTGGGTCTGCTCGGCGGCGCGATAGGCGTGTGCGTAGCCTATGTCCTGTTCAACGGGCATCGCGCGAGTACCCTGAATGGGTACACCCAAGTCGTTTTTCACTTTTCGGTTTCGATGCCGTTGCTCGGGGCGAGCCTTGGTTTCGCCTTGGCGATGGGCCTGATCGGTGGAATCTTCCCGGCCATCCGTGCTGCACGGCTTCCTGTTGCGGTAGCGCTGAGGGAGACGTGATCATGGCAGCAACCGTTCGCTCATGGGACCACCCCGACGAACTGACTCGGGCTGCACATGGCGTCGATGCTGCCGAGGTAACAGGAATGCGAATGTCCTGGAAACATGCGGGAGTGATACTTGTCTGCTGGACCTTGTACGGGCTTTTGATGACAGCGCCCGATTACTACGACTCTTCGGCCGTTGGATCACCCATTGCGTGGGATACCGCGCTCGCGTTCTCGGTTTACTCGGCGTGGCTCTGGGCGGCGCTGACGCCATTGATCTTGTGGCTGGCCCGTCGACTGCCGCTCGACAGCCGGAAGAGAGTACGCAACGTAGCGACTCATGCAGCCATTGCGTTGGCTGTGGTAGTAGCGCACTCCCTGTTTGTCCGTTACACCTCGCTGCTGGTGCAGCAGCAGCTCCAGCTATTGCCACCAACACCAAGTCAAGCACCTTGGTCCGTCACAAAGTTCGTCATTGCTGTCGCGCCCTATGAAGTCGTCGTCTATTGCGTTGTTGCAGCGATGGGCTACGCCATCGATTACTTCAATAGATACCGTGAGCGCGAACGTTCGTTGGAGTGCGCCAGCTTGCAGGCGCTCAAGGCCCAACTCAACCCACACTTCCTCTACAACACGTTGCACGCGGTCTCGGAGCTGGGCTACCAAAGCCCGGAAGCTGCGGAGGAGGTCATGACACAGCTGAGTGATTTGTTGCGGCTCGCATTCGATGGCGAGGATACCCAAGAGGTCGCCTTAGAAGACGAACTCGCCTTCGCGCGTAAATATCTGGACATCCAGAAAATGCTCCTTGGGGGGCGCGTGACCGTTCGCTTCGACATTGAACCTTCCACGCTCGATGCGAAGGTGCCCAACTTCGTTCTCCAACCGCTCATCGAAAACGCAATCGTGCACGGCATCGCTCCGCATTCCGAGCCGGGGTGGCTCGAAGTAAGCAGCCGACGACGTGATGCTTCGCTCGTCCTTGCGATTTCCAACAGCAGGCGGGGGGTAGCTGGCGATGGCATCGTGGGATCGGGTGTCGGTCTTGCAAATACGCGACTGCGCCTTGTGCAGCTTTACGGCACTGCCGGGCGGCTCGATCTCGACTGCCACCCCCAAGAGAAGCGTTTCGTCGTGACGGTCTGCATTCCCTTCACGCACAACGGACCGAAAAGCAATGAGCGCCATAAGAACCTTGATCGTGGACGACGTTCCGCTGGCACGCCGTCACGTCCGGCGGTATCTCGGTAGCGTCGCAGGCTTCGAGGTAGTTGGAGAGTGCGGGGATGGCGAGAAAGCCATCGACGCCATCGGCCTGCTGCACCCCGATCTGGTCTTCCTGGACGTGCAAATGCCCGAATTGAACGGTTTCGAGGTACTGGAACGAATCCCGAATGAGGAACTGCCATTCGTCATCTTCGTAACCGCCTACGACAAATACGCCATCCGCGCGTTCGAGGTCCACGCGCTCGACTATTTGCTCAAGCCGTTCGACAAGCAGAGATTTTTCGCTGCGTTACAGCGAACTCAAGAGCAAATTGATCTCAAGAAGCGTGGTCAATGTGATGATCGCTTGCTTGGCCTGCTCGATGATCTACGCGCAGCTGCACAGTATCGCGCCCGTCTTGCCGTCGTGTCTTCCGGGAAAACCCTGCTTGTTCAGGTCGACAACATCGACTGGATCGAAGCCGCTGGCAACTATGCGTCCCTGCATGTCGGAAAGGACATTTATTCGCTTCGAGAAACAATCAGTGGGCTGGGGCGTCAACTGGATCCCAAGCGATTCGCGCGCATCCACCGCTCGTTCATCGTGAACATCGATCGCATCAAGGACATCACCCCACTGTTCAACCGTGATCGCTGCGTGCGACTGAGAGACGGCACCGAACTCACGATGAGCCGGTCGTACTCCGATCAACTTGAGCGGCTGCTCGGATGACAAATTATGCGTGCTTCCAGATGGCGGTCAAGTAATGAGTGACGGTACCAACAACGATCTGCTGCACGAGCTGCGCATCGATCATGGGAAGAGCGACGACCATGAATCGCGCCCACGTTGGCCATGGATCGTAGCAGTCGCGATCTTGGTTTTGATCATCGTCGCCGGTGGAGCCACCTTCGCGCTGCGTGGGCGCGCCGTCACGGTGCAAACTTCGACAGCGGTGGCGGCATCCTCCGGCAACGACGCGGCGGTGTTGCAAGCGACCGGTTATGTAGTGGCACGGCGACAGGCCAACGTGTCGGCGCAGATCATC
>JBOHYT010000013.1:0-11198 GCA_050738055.1 Rhodanobacteraceae bacterium | reverse complement strand
CACCTGTCGCGGCTTCTGCGAGGTGTTGGCGCTGTCGAGGTAGATCAACGGCATGCCGTGCACCTTGCGCGCGAGAATCGGAAAGTCCGCGCGGACCTTCGCCCAATCGACGCGCTCGTCTCCTTCCTTCGCTTGCGAGGGAGGGTTGGGCCGAGTGGCAATCTTGCCTCGCGCGTTCACGCTGCAGCTCCGGGTAGTTGTTCGGTCAGGAGTGCCTCGCACCACTCGCGCAGCGGTGCCGGCTCGATGTCTTCCAGTGCCACGGCGCAGAACGCGCGCACCAGCATCCGCCGCGCCGTGTCCACGGAAATGCCGCGCGAACGCAGGTAGAACAGCACGTTCTCGTCTAGCTGACCGACCGTGGCACCGTGGTTGGCCTGGACTTCGTCCGCATAGATCTCCAGCGCGGGCCGGGTATCGATTTCCGCGGCGGGCGAGAGCAGCAGGTTCTTGTTGTAGAAGCTGCCGTCGGCGCCGTCCGCACCTGGCAACACCAGGATCCGTCCGTGCACCACGCCGCGCGCGCGGTCGTCCGCCACGCCGCGCCACAGCGAATCGCTGGTGGTGTCGCGCCCACGGTGCGTCACCAGCACTTCGGTGTCGGAATGCTGGCGACCGTGCAGCACGAACGCGCCGCGCGCCCGGAAGCGCGAACGTGCACCGGCCAGCTCTACCCGGAGTTCGTGGCGCGCGAGCTTGCCTCCGAGTTCGAGCGCATGGAACTCGAACACGGCGCTGTCGTGCAACTGGGCATTGCTGCGGCGCAAAAGGCTCGCATCGGCGCCGCCACGCTGGACGACCAGCCAGTCCAGGTGGGCGCGTTCGCGCAGGTTGACCTCGCGTACCAGATTGGCCAGATGGCCCGTCGCCGGCTCGCCCACGTGGTACTCGACGATTTGCAGGCTCGCTCCCTCGCCGAGTTCGATCAGGCTGCGCAGGTGCCATGCAACGGGGTCCTGCGAGGCGACGCCCATGTGCACCACGTGCAGCGGTTCGGGAACCTGCACGCCATTCGCGACCCGCAGGATCATTCCGTCGGCGGCGAGCGCCCGGTTCAACAGCGTGAAGCCATCGTCCTCGGTGTCGTTGCCGGCGCCCAACAGGAACCGCAATGGTTCGGGCTGGTCGCGCAGTGCCGACGAAAGGGATTGCAGCGTCACGCCGTCCGGCAGGTCGTCAAGGCGGGAGAGATCGCCGCGAAAAACACCGTTGACGAACACCACGCACGCTTGGTCCTCCACCACGGGCGGCCACGACACCGCCGGAACCGCGAGCCCGGCCCCGTCGTCGACAGCCGGAGCGTAGGCGCGCTGTGCGAGCGCGCGAAGCGCCGTGTACTTCCACAACTCGTTGCGGGTCGTCGGCAGCCCGCGCTCCTGGAATGCCTGCATTGCCGCGTGGCGCTCGGCGTCCAGCCAAGCCAAGCCACTTCCCGCCAGCCGCGTCGTCGCTGCTGCGCGCATCGATTCGGCAAACGGTGACGGCGTCGCACTCACGCCCGCGCCTCCACCGGTGCGCGATCGCGCACCCACGCGTAGCCGTGCGCTTCCAGATCCTGCGCAAGCTGCGCATCGCCGCTCTCGACGATCCGACCGCCGTCGAGCACATGCACGAAGTCCGGCACGATGTAGTCGAGCAGGCGCTGGTAATGGGTGATCACAAGGAACGCGCGCTCCGGCGAACGCAGCGAATTCACGCCGGCAGCGACTTGTTTCAGCGCGTCGATGTCCAGGCCCGAATCGGTTTCGTCGAGGATCGCGAGGCGCGGTTCCAGCAGGGCCATCTGGAACACCTCGTTGCGTTTCTTCTCGCCGCCGCTGAAGCCCTCGTTGACCGCGCGGTTCAGGAGCTCGGGCGCGATGCCCATTTCCTTGACCTTGCCGCGCACCAGCTTCAGGAACTGCATGGAATCCAGTTCCTCTTCTCCGCGCGCCTTGCGCTGTGCGTTCAAGGCAGCACGCAGGAAATAGGTGTTGTTGACGCCGGGGATCTCGACCGGATACTGGAACGCAAGGAACACCCCGGCGGCGGCGCGCGCTTCCGGCTCCATCGCCAGCAGATCCGTTCCATCGAAAGTTGCCGACCCAGCGGTGACTTCGTATCCGGGACGGCCGGACAGCACGTTGCCGAGCGTGGACTTGCCCGCCCCGTTCGGACCCATCAGCGCGTGCACTTCACCCGCCTGCACTTCCAGTGAAAGCCCTTTGAGGATTTCCTTGCCGGCGACGCGGGCGTGGAGGTTTTCGATCTTCAACATTTGCTTGCCCTTGTATGGCGGATTAGCCGCACAGCGGCGTAATCCGCCGAAACCCGTGATGGCGGGTTACGCGCCTGCGACGCTAACCCGCCCTACGTTTCACCTCAACCGATGGCACCTTCGAGCCTTGTAGGGCGGATTAGCCGCGCAGCGGCGTAATCCGCCGAAACCGTGATGGCGGGTTACGCGCCTGCGGCGCTAACCCGCCCTACGTTTCATCTCACCCGATGGCGCCTTCGAGCGAAACTTCGAGCAACTTCTTGGCCTCCACCGCGAACTCCATCGGCAACTCGCGGAACACCTGCTTGCAGAAACCATCGACGATCATCGAGACCGCGTCTTCTTCGCCGATGCCACGGCTGCGGCAATAGAACATCTGGTCGTCGGAAATCCGGGAGGTGGTCGCCTCGTGCTCGACGATCGCGGTGGGGTTCTTGACCTCGATGTAGGGAAAGGTGTGCGAGCCGCACTTCTTGCCGATCAGGATCGAATCGCATCGCGTGTGGTTGCGCGCGTTCGCCGCGCCCTTCTCCACCTTGACCAGCCCGCGGTAGCTGTTCTGGCTGCGGCCGGCGCTGATGCCCCGGGAGACGATCTTGGATTTGGTGTCACGCCCGATGTGCACCATCTTGGTGCCGGTGTCGGCCTGCTGGTAATGGTGGGTCAACGCGTCCGAATGGACTTCGCCGACCGAGCGATCGCCGCGCAGCACGCAACTCGGGTATTTCCAGGTGATCGCCGAACCGGTCTCGACCTGGGTCCAGGTGATGCGCGAATCGTCGCCGCGGCATTCGCCGCGCTTGGTGACGAAGTTGTAGATGCCGCCCTTGCCGTTCTCGTCGCCGGGATACCAGTTCTGCACCGTCGAATACTTGATGCTGGCCTTTCTGAGCGCGATGAGTTCCACCACCGCCGCGTGCAACTGGTTGTCATCGCGCATCGGCGCGGTGCAGCCTTCGAGGTAGGACACCGTCGCATCTTCCTCGGCGATGATCAGCGTACGCTCGAACTGGCCGGTGTGTCCCGCGTTGATGCGGAAATACGTGGACAGTTCCATCGGGCAGCGCACGCCCTGCGGGATGAACACGAACGAGCCGTCCGAAAACACCGCCGAGTTCAGCGCCGCGAAGAAGTTGTCGCCCTGCGGCACCACCGAACCCAGGTACTGGCGCACCAGTTCGCCGTGCTCGCGGATCGCCTCCGACATCGAACAAAAGATCACGCCGACTTTCGCGAGTTGGTCGCGTGCGGTGTTGGCCACCGACACCGAGTCGAATACCGCGTCTACCGCGACGCCGGCCAGCTTGGCGCGCTCGTGCAACGGCACGCCGAGCTTGTCGTAGGTCTCCAGCAGTTTCGGGTCGACCTCGTCCAGCGATTTCGGCTTGTTCTTCGGTGCCGAGTAGTAGCTGATCGCCTGGAAGTCGATGGGCGCGAGTTTCACGTGCGCCCAGTTCGGCTGCTGCATGGTCAACCAGTGGCGGTAGGCAGAGAGGCGCCATTCCGTCATCCACTCCGGTTCCTCCTTGAGCGCCGAGAGCGCGCGGATGGTATCCTCGTCGAGCCCCGGTGGCAGGCTCGTCGATTCGATGTCGGTGACGAAGCCCGCGTCGTAGCGACGCGACAATGCGGCCTGGACTTCGCTGGGCTGGGTTGCCATGTCTTTGTCCCTCAGGCGGGTCGCACGCCGTGCGCGTGTGCCGGTTGGCGCCGCGCCATGTCGGCGAGGCTGACGGCGCGGAGCGCATGGTCGACCGCGGCTCCGACACCTTGCCAGCCGTGCGAAACCGTGCAATACGGCTGGCGCTCGCAACCGACGCGGCAGGCGGTCAATCCGATCGGACCATCCAGCGCCTCGACGATCTCCGCCAACGAGATGTCCTGCGCCGAACGTGCAAGCCGATATCCGCCGGCAGCGCCGCGAAACGATTCCACGAGCCGCGCGCGCACAAGGCGCTTCAACAGTTTGCTGGCGGTCGGCAATTCGAGACGCGATTCCTCCGCCACCGCAGCCGCCGTCAGCACCTCGGCCGGATGGCGCGCCAGGCAGGCCATCACCGTGGATGCGTAATCGGCAAGTCGGCTGACCCGGATCATTCTGCGTAGGCGTCCTCAAAAGGTACCAATATGGTACTGATTATGGGGTTCCTCCGCAAGAACCAATCATCCCCTGACCTTCACGGACCCGTTTCTCCGAAGTCCCCCCGGATCGCACCACCCGCGGTTGCATCCGGGCGCGTCGACGCCGCGTGAAGTGAAGGCGGGTCGAGACCCGCCCTACGATTTTTGCCACGGATTCGCACGGATGCCATGGATCGAAAGCCTTATCCGTGTGAATCCGTGTTGATCCGTGGTTAACGTTTTTCGCTTTGGCGTGGCGCCGGCGACCGAACGGCCGCTGCTCGCCGTGATGCGGCGGGTCGAGACCCGCCCTACGATTTTTGCCGCGGATTTGCACGGATGCCATGAATCGAAAGCCTTTATACGTGTGGATCCGTGTCGATCCGTGGTTAACGTTTTTCGCTTTGGCGCGGCGCCGGTGACCGAACGGCCGCTGCTCGCCGTGATGTGGCGGGTCGAGACCCGCCCTACGGGATGTGGCGGGTCGAGACCCGCCCTACGGGATGCGGCGGGTCGAGAACCGCGATGAAAAAACGGGCGCACACGGCGCCCGTTTTCGCCTCGTGACGTATCGCGGTCAGGTTTCGGGGACGACGTGGACCTTCACCGGCGCCCTGACGTCGGCGTGCAGCGAGATTTCCACTTCGTAATCGCCGAGGTTGTGGATCGCGCCTTCCGGCATGATCACTTCGCTCTTTTCCAGCGCAAGACCTTGCGCACTGAACGCCTCGGCGATGTCCCGCGGCCCGACCGAGCCGAACAATTTGCCCTCGGGGCTGGCGTTGGCAGCGACCGTCGCCTCAGCGTTCTCGAACTTCGCGGCGCGAGCCTGCGCGTCGGTCAACAGGGTGTTGGCCTTGGCCTCGTACTCGGAACGCTTCTGCTCGAAGGCTTCGAGGTTGGCCTTGCTGGCCGGCGCCGCCTTGCCCTGCGGCACCAGATAGTTGCGGCCGAACCCCGGTTTGACACGGACCTTGTCGCCGAGCGCGCCGAGGTTCTTCACTTTTTCCAGAAGGATGACTTCCATGGAATTCTCCGATCACACAAAATGACTGTCGCTGTACGGCAACAACGCCAGGAAACGCGCGCGCTGCACCGCGGTGGACAACTGGCGCTGGTAGCGCGCCTTGGTGCCGGTGATGCGGCTCGGGACGATCTTGCCGGTCTCGGTCACGTACTGTTTGAGGGTCGCGAGATCCTTGTAGTCGATGTGCTCCACGCCCTCGGCGGTGAAGCGGCAGAACTTGCGACGGCGAAAAAACTTGGACATGTTGGGAGCTCCAGTCTTCTTTCTGGCAGGGCGGCGCATCAGGCGGCTTCTTCGCGATCGTTGCGATCGCGCCGCTCGTTGCGATTACCGCGGTCATCGTCGTCGTCATCGTGACGACGCGAAGGCTTGTCTTCCTTGTCCTTGCTTTTCAGGATCAGCGATTGCTCGGTCTCGGCGCAATGCCACTGCATGATCAGGTGCCGCAGCACCGCATCGTTGAACCGGAAGCCCGACTTCAGCTCGTCGATGGCCTTCGGACCGCACTCGATGTTGAGCAACGCGTAGTGCGCCTTGGCGAGATGCTGGATGGGGTAGGCGAGCGGGCGACGGCCCCAGTCCTCGACGCGATGCACCTTGCCGCCTTCGCCGTCGATCAGGGCCTTGTAGCGGTCGAGCATGCCGGGCACCTGCTCGCTCTGGTCCGGATGGACCAGGAACACGACTTCATAGTGACGCATTGTGGTTCCTCATGGGTGTCGCCACGGCAAACGCCGTGGCGGGTAGCCTCCCGACACGAAATCCGGCGGTGAGGCGAGGTTCTGCACGACCGTGTTGGTCGTGCAGAACCGTGGATTGTAAAGGCAATCAGGGTTTTGCTGCAACCAGCGCCGAGCCGGCGCAGCAATTCTCATTATGGCGTTGCGGCCAGGGCGGACCGGGCATCGAGGCGCAACGGATAGAGGAAGACGCGTTTGGGAGCGGCGCCGTGGTGGTCGTGATCGCGGTCGTTGCGGCCGCGGCCGGTGGTGAAGCCCACCTCGAGCCAGTTGGCGGCGCGGTAGCAGGTACCGGAGAAGCGCTGCGGGTCGACCAGGGTTTCGGCCAGCCACGGGCGCAGCCCGTAGCAGGCCTGCCAGTCGATGCTCACGCGGCGCAGACTCAGCGCCAGGACGTGGCTGGCCACATGCGGCACCCGGACCCAGGGCAGGAGGAGGAAGCGGCTGTTGGCGATCACCCGGAGCAGATGCCGTTGGCGGATCGCGTCATCCCAGCCGATCCACGCATCGCGCGCGCGCATGCGCCAGGCGGGCGAAGAGAACTGCAGGCCACCCAAGGTTTGGGGGGTAGCGCCGTGGGTCGTGACCAGATACCGCAGCGCGGCCCCGTAGGCGGTGCGATGGCCGAGGTAATGGGGTAGCGACCCATCAGTTCCCGCCACCGCGCATGCCCGGCAGGATCGGCAACGCGGTGGAGCGTGATGGGTTGGAGGGCGCGCAACGGGCCGGTCACGGGAGCTTGTGGATCCCCTTGGCGTGTCTGGGGCACGGTGGTCCGCGCGCCGCGGGGGCGTCCGCCCTGTAATGCCGGCAGCTCGAGCTGCCCACGGGTCGCAAGTTGTTCAAGCAGTTCCTGACACTCGCGGGTCTTGAGGTGGCCATTGGGGCGTTGCCAACCAAGCCACTGGCACAGCGTGGCCGCGAGTTCGTTGCGGCTGAGGTTCGGATAGCGGTCGACGCAGGTGCGGATCAGCGCGAGTTCGCTGGCACCGAGGGGGACCCCGCAGAAGGCGGGCGCGACGCCGGCCATGGCTCAGCTGGTATCCGGCTCCGGGAAGTCCAGGCGCTGACGCATGAACTCGAGCAGGGCCGCGAAGCTCTCGAAGTACAGGTAACAGGTCAAGGCCTGGAGGTCCCGGAAGAACCGCTGGCGTGCGCCGAGCGCGCTCCGAATCGCCCGATACGTGGCGTTCTCGAGCGCGAGCACGGTATGGATCAGGAAGGCCAGCAGGTTGAGCGTGACCAGGGTGGTAGCGAGATGCTGCAAGGCAAATTTGTTCTCACGCTCGGCTGCCGCGGGTCCCGGCTGAGTTGGCCGTCAGTTTCAGGTAATCGAGTACCTGGCGAGGGCAGCGCGCGAGCTGGCGCATCATGGCAGCGATGGATTGCTTGGGTTTCTGGAAGCTCTTGAGCAGGCCGATCGCGAAGCGGCGCAGGCGCGTCACATTGGCCGGCCCGTGGCCGCTGCGGATCTGGCCGCGATCCTCGGCATAGTTCCAGTCGATGACGTAGTGGACGCTTTCGATGCTCCAGTGACCGCGATTGATGGCCAGCAGCTGTTGCGGCGTCATCTGTTGCGGCGTGCGGCTGGTGAGGCCGACCACGACTTCATGGCTGTGGCGGCCGGACTTCTTGTGGGTGCAGTCGCGTTCGATCAACCAGGCTTGGCCGACATGCGGAAAGTCGAGGTAGTCGTTCAGCGCACTCGTGCACCAGATGCGCCGCTGCTCGATGCGCCCGTGCGCGCTGTGCACCGGTTCGGCGTAGTCCGGCTCGCCCCGCGATGCGAAGTGCGTGTGGTGGTCTTCGGCCAGGGTCTTCTGGTTGTCTTTGACCGTGAAGTGGTAGTGCGCCTGACGCGAGACGATGTAATCGGCCAGCTTCCGCTGCGTCAGCAGGGCATCGGCGGTGAGGTCGCGCCCGGCAATGGCGCAGGTCTCCAGCAGCTGGATGGACATGCCGATTTCATGCGTGCGCTTGGCCTCGTCGCTGCCACTGCGCTTCAGCGTGCCGACTTTTTTTTGGGCGGCGCAGCGCTTCGAGGCGTGGCCGATCAGGCTTAAGGTATGGGTCTGCGCGCCGGTCGCATCGACGGCACCTTTCATGGTCTTGCCATCCATCGCCAACGCTTCGTCGGCGGGCATCTGTGCGGCTTGGCTGCAGCAGCTTGCGCAGCGACCCGCGGCAGCGTACGTTGGATCAACGGAGCCTCGACATCAGCCGCAAAAAAGGCGGATGAGGGGACGGCTCCGGATATGGACATCAACCGGAGGTACCAGAATGAAACTCTTTCCCGCATTGGCGCTCGCAATGACCGCCGCATTCGCCGCGACCGCGATGGCCGCGTCTCACGGCCCGCTGATCAACGGCTCCGTTCAATCGGTCGGCAGTCACAGCGTGACCGTCAACAAGCAGGACGGTTCGACCGTCAAGGTGAAGCTCGACAGCAACACGAAATATGTCTGGGTGGTGAAATCGTCACTGTCGAAGATCGACAAGGACAGCTACGTCGGCGCCGCCACCACGAACAGAAACGGCAAGCTGGTGGCCCAGGAGGTCGTGATCTTTCCCGAGTCGATGCGCGGCGCCGGCGAAGGGCATTACGCGTGGGGCAATTTGCCCGCCATGACACAGTCCGGAAACCGGATGGATTCCGGCAGCATGACCAACGGCAACGTGACGAACAGCAAAATGACCAACGGCATGGTCACGAACAGCAAAATGACCAACGGTACGGTAACGAACAGCTCGATGACCAACGGCAACGTGGCGGACAGCGCAATGACCAACGGCACGGTCACGAACAGCTCGATGACCAACGGCAACGTCGCCTCGGCCTCCGGCCAATCGGGCGGAAAACAGATCACGGTGTCCTATCACGCCGGACAGAAAACGATTACCGTGCCGCCGAACGCGCCGATCGTCGCCTTCGAGGCCGCTCAAGAATCGGCGATCACGCAAGGCGCGAAGGTTTTCATCGAGGCGACGAAAAGCCATGGCCAGTTGGTCGCAAAAATGGTCGCGGTCGGCAAAAACGGCTTGACGCCGCCCATGTAAGCAAATCGGGCGTGCAGCCCGTCTCGATGCGGTAGGACACCCGCGAGCGATCATGCCAGTGGATCAGCGAGATCAGGACCGCCGCCCGGCTGCGGCCGGCGCGGCGCCCCGCAAGCGCTTGATCTATCGTCACAGCGTCCCGGTGCGTGTGACCCACTGGATCAACTTCGTCGTCATCACGATCATGTTGATGAGCGGGCTGCAGATTTTCAACGCCCATCCGGCGCTGGACTGGGGCGATCATTCGTTCGACCAGCCACTGGTGTTGTTCCAGGGCAAAATGGTCGACGGCAAGCCGGTCGGCACCACCCGCATATTCGGGCATGAATTCGATACCACGGGCTGGTTCGGTGTGTCGTACGTCGATGGCCAGCCGGCCGCGCGTGCCTTTCCGCCGTGGGCGACGATCCCGAGCCACCGGTGGCTGGCAATGGGCCGGCGCTGGCACTTCTTCTTTGCGTGGCTGTTCGTGCTGAACGGGTTCGCCTACCTCCTGTATTCGCTGCTCAGCCGCCATTTCTGGCGCGACCTCGTGCCGTCGTGGCGCGGCCTCAAACACATCGGCGGCGACATTGTCGATCATCTCAAGTTTCACTTTCCGGCGAACGAACGCGGTCGCTACAACGTGCTGCAACGGCTGACCTACCTGTTCGTCATCGGCCTCGGCCTGTTGATCGTCGCCACCGGACTCACCATGTCGCCGACCCTCGATGTCGCCATGCCGTGGCTGCTCCACATTTTTGGCGGCCGGCAGACCGCGCGCACCTTGCATTTCGTCGCCGCTTTCGCTTTTCTCGGCTTTTTCATCGTCCACATCGCGCTGGTGCTGGCCTCGGGCGTGTTCAACAATCTGCGCGCGATGATCACCGGCCACTTCGTCGCCAGAACCGCAGGAGACCGCGATGAGCCATGAAGACGATCGCCGCGACAAGCGCGGCATCGATCGCCGCCGCTTTCTGATTCGCGGCGCCACCGCGGCCGGCGGCCTGCTTTTGGGCGGCTGTGACATGCTCTCCAACAACAAGACGTTTACGCGCCTCCTCGGCAGCGCCGCCGACCTCAACGAGCGGATCCAGCCGGCGCTCGCATCGCGCCAGGCGCTGGCGCGCGAATTCAGCGAGTCCGACATCTCGGCGTATTTCAAAAGCAACGGCACCCATTACCCGAGCGATCCCGAGTACCAGCGGCTGGCGGCCAACCATTTCACCGATTGGCGGCTCGAGGTCAACGGGCTCGTCGCGCACCCGCAGCGCTTGTCGCTGGACGAGGTCCGCGCGCTGCCGTCGCGCACCCAGATTACCCGTCACGACTGCGTCGACGGCTGGAGCTGCATCGGCAAGTGGCAGGGCGCGCGATTGAGCGCGCTGCTGGAACGCGTGAAGCCATCGCCCGCGGCGCGCTTCGTGGTCTTTTATTGCTACGACACACTGCATGGCGGCAAGTATTACGAAAGTATCGACATGGACGACGCGTTTCACCCGCAGACCATCCTGGCGTATCGCTTCGACAACCTGACACTGCCGATCCCGCACGGCGCGCCATTGCGCCTGCGCCTGCCGCGCCAGCTCGGCTACAAGATGGCGAAATACCTCAAGCGCATCGAGCTGGTGAAGGATTTCGGCGACATCCGCGGCGGCAACGGCGGCTTCTGGGAAGATCGCGGCTACGCCTGGTACGCGGGTATCTGATCGCGAGTCAGCGATATCCATGCTCGTGCGGCACTTTGCGCAGCACCTCGAACACATGCAACACGCCGACCAGTAATGCGTCGAGCGTTTCCTGCGCAATGTCACCACGAGTGTCTCACCGATCAGCCCTGCCACGCCGCGGGAGAGCATCGCCAACGGCGGGGCCGCGGCTTTTGCGATGTGCGGCGACATGTGGCGCACGGCATACGACCGCCAACCCAGCAACGCCACCGCCAACACCAGCACCACCACGATGACGACGTTGAGCTTCTGTCCGACCGAGCGGTGTTCCGGCTCCAGCCGCGCTT
>JBOHYT010000012.1:0-13540 GCA_050738055.1 Rhodanobacteraceae bacterium | reverse complement strand
CGCACCTGCTCCACGCTCGGCACCGCATCGACGATCTTCCGCGCGAGCCGCGCTTCATCGGCGGTCGGCAGCGCGAAGATGGTCCCGCGTTGCTGGATGAAGTCGACCACCGCCTGCGTCACGCGCGGCGGCCGGTGGCCGAGCAGCATCGGGCCCAAGCCCAGCAGATAGTCGATGTACTGGTTGCCGTCGACGTCGGTGAGGCGCGAGCCCTTGCCGTCCTGGACGAACAGCGGATACGGCGTCCACCCGGACCACGTCGCGCGCGCGGTGCTGTTGACGCCGCCGGGGATCAACCGGCATGCGGACTCGAACAGGCCAGCGCTGCCGGCGGTGTCGAGGCCGGCAACGAGCCCGGAATCGCGCGCGCCGAGGGAAGCAGCCGCGGCAGCTTCTGCTTTTGCGGTGTTCATGGTGAGACCTTCGAAGATCAGCGGGCGGCCGCTTCGGGCAGCAGCTCGCGCCTTGGCGTATGCAGCTTGCCCGTCAGCAACGCGGGCAGCAATCCGATCGCATCGGCAAAACCGACGATGGAGGTGTGGGGAATGGCCGCGTGACGGCAATGCTCGATCAAGCGGTGCTTGGCGAACACGTAGTCGGCTTCGCCGGCCGCGCAGAAATCCGAGGCGCCGTCGCCGACCAGCAGCACGCGGTGGTGGCGGTTGTGTTCGCGCACCGCGCTCGCGCACTTGCAATGGCCGCTGCCGATGCGGCAGTGCGGGTCGGAGAACGGCGTCTCCAGCCGCCATGTGCGCGGCCCTTCCTGGACCAGATGGTTGGCCAGCAGCGGCAGGTCGTCGAGCTGGTGGCGCGCCAGGATCGCGCGGATCGCGTAGTCGATCCCGTCACTGACGATCCGCAGCGGACACCCCGCGGCGAGCGCGGCCTCCACGAATATCGGAAACGCCGGGTCGATGCGCAATCCGGCCAGGTGTTCGTCGATTTCCTCGCGCGACGCATCGAGCAGCGCGACCTGTCCGGCCATGCACTCGGCCGAACCGATCCGCCCGGCGCGCCAGTCCCGCTCCAGCACCTGCCAGTCCGGATCGGCAAAACGGTCCAGCAGCGAGTCGGTGACATCCTCGACGGCGATGGTGCCGTCGAAGTCACACAGGATGTTCCATCGGTTCACGGGCATCTCGAAGAAATCGGTGCGGGCGGCCACAAGGCGGTGCGTATGGTAACAGCATGGTGCTTTCCGAACGCTTTCCGGGGGTTTGTTTGTGCGATCGTCCCTGATCGCTGCTTCGCTGGAGCTCGCGCCAAGCCCGCCCCTTTCGGCCCACGCACTCCAGAACGGACTTCCCTGTCCTGACTTTTCACAAAAGCCGCTTCGATTGCGACAGTTCGCAGCGGGATTCAAGCGCCTCGACGCCAGCATGAGTGCGAACATCGCCCCTGAATGCCGTCATTCCGGGGGCGCGCCGGCTTCTTGGCGCGACAACCCGGAATCCATTGCTGTTCAACCAAAAGGCCAAAAGCTGGATTCCAGGTTCCGCCAGCAAAAAGCGCGGGCAGCCCCGGAATGACAAGGGACAGTAGTTCGCGGTCAGAAATAAACAGGGGCCGCTTCTATCCGCTTTTATCCGCTTCTATCCGCGTCCAAGGCTTTTGATCTGCTGCCACGGATTTGCACGGATCCGCACGGATAAACCCCGATCCGATCCGTGTTCATCCGTGTTGATCCGTGGTAAAGATGTTGCTTTCACGTAGCCCATGACAGATCGAAAGCATCTTTGACGCGGATCGGCGCGGATACTCGCGCGCGGAGGACCAAATCCGCTTCTATCCGCTTTTATCCGTGTCCAAGGCTTTTGATCTCCTCGGGAACCGCACCAGCACCCGCTGGCCGATCCGAAGCGGCGATTCGCCCGCCTTGACGGGTTCGAGCTGCAATGTGCAGTCGACGTCGTTGGCGATCGCCCGCGCCAGCGGATCCTGGATCATGCTTGCCGATTGCAGCACTTGGCCCACCCACAGCACCTTCGCCTCGTAGGTCGGGCCGGTCCCCGAATCACGGACCACTTCGGCCTGCATGCCGGGATGGATCGCGCCGGCGGCGTCCGCATCGACCTGGGCGCGGACGACGTGCGGGCGGTCCGGCAACACCTCGAACAGCGGCTGGGCCGCGCCCACCCCCACCGTCTGCCCGACCGCGATATTGCGGGCGACGATGGTGCCCGCGACCGGCGCGCGCAAGGTGGTCCCGTCGAGCTTCAGTTGCGCCGCAGCGAGTTCCTGGCGGGCCGCGTCCAGCGCGGCCTGCGCGGCAGCCTGTTTCGCTTGCAGCGACGCCACCGCATCGCGCGCCTGATCGGCGGATTCCCCGGTCGCGGCGCCGGCCTTGGCCGCTTCGGCGATCCGCGGTGCGCGTTGGCGGGCCTGCTTCAATTGGATCTGCAGTTCGTCCAGTTGCGCCTTGCCCTGGTCGAGGCCGGCCTTGGCGGTTGCGACCACGATCTTCGCCGCCCGCGGATCCAGCTTGGCCAGGAGCTGCCCCGCCTTCACCTCATCGCCCTGCTTCACCGCCACCGATTCGACCACGCCGTCGGCCCGCGCCGCGACCAGCACCAGGCCACCCTCGACATCGACCTTGCCGCGTGCCACGGCGAGCCACTGCGACTGCGGCGCGGCGGACGTCGCGGCCGCGCCGGCGCCGCCCGACGAGCACGCGCCCAACAGCAGCGCCAGCGCGACGAGCGCAACGCCCGCAAAACGAACCGGTTTCACGACAGCTTCTCCTCTTCGATCGCCGCGTCATCGCGCAGCACCCGCTGGTCGCCCAGTATCGCGCCGTCTTCCATTTCCAGCACGCGGTCGGCGTGGCTCACCAGACGCGGATCGTGGCTGACGCACAACACCGTGGTGCCGTGTTCGTGGGCGATGCGGCGCAGGGTATCGATCACGATCTGGCCGTTGGCGGCGTCCAGCGAGCTGGTCGGTTCGTCGGCAAACAGCAATTGCGGCTGCTTGACCAGCGCACGCGCGATCGCCACGCGCTGCTTCTCGCCGCCCGAGAGTTCCGACGGCAACAGTTGCATGCGTTCCATGAGACCGACTTCCTCCAGTGTGGCGCCGCCGCGTTCCCTGGCGGCGCGATCCTCCACGCCCATGTAACCGAGCGGCAGCATCACCTGCTCCAGCGCGGTCAGCGCGGGAAACAGGTTGAAGCCCTGGAACACGAAACCGGTGTGCTGCAAACGGAAACGATCCAATGTGCGGCGGTCGCCGCGCCACAGATCCTCGCCCAACGCGATCACGTTGCCGGAGTCCGGACGCTGCAAGCCGGACAGGATCGACAGCAGGGTGCTTTTGCCGCAGCCCGAAGGTCCGGCGATCAGCGTCAACTGGCCCTCGTCGACCGTGAGCGACAGGCCGCGCAGAACTTCCGTGCGCAGCTTGCCGCTGGTGTAGCCCATGTGGAGGTCGCTGGCGACGAGCGCGCTCACCGCAGCAGCAACGCCGGATCGGCATGTCGAAGCGCGCGCACCGCGGCGATGCCGGAAACCAGCGCGATCGCCATCACCAGCACCGCGCAGGCGATCCACGCCGGCGGGTTCAGCGCCACCGGCACCTCTTCCAGCGTGGCCAGCCCGACCAGGCCGAGGCTGAGCAGGACGCCAGCCGCGAGTCCGCACACGCCGATCCACGCGGCCTGCTCCAGCACCACCCGGCGCAACGAACCGAGACTGACGCCCAGTGCGTGCAGCGTCGCGTATTCGCGTACCGAACCCGCAATCGCGCCCATCAGGGTCTGACTGGTGATGATCGCGCCGACGATCAATACCACCACGGCGAGGAAGATCACGCCGAGCCCCGCGCCGGTCTGGAACATCCAGTAGAACACCGCGCGCTGGGCAAAGCTCGACGCGGTCCACGCGGTGTAGCCGCGCGCATCCCGGTTGATCCTGGCGACGACCGCGGCGGGACTCACGCCCGGCTTCAGCGTGGCGACGTAGTAGGCCACCTCGTCGCCATCGCCGCCATCGATGCTCAACTGGCGGGCGGTATCCAGCGACGCCACCACGTTCACGCCGCCCAATGCGCGGATGCCGCTGGCGGTGCCGACGATCCGCACCAGGTCGCCATTGATCAGCGCCTGGCCGCCGACCGGCACCCCCAGTTTCGACAGGTCAGCGCGATCCACGATCACCGCGAACGGTTGCTTCAACAGCGCGCGCTGTTGGCTGTCCAATACGTCGGAAAAAATCATCCCGTCGGGCTCCGTACTGATGCCCGAAACGAACACCGATAGCCCGCCGGTTCCCGCCGGTCCACGCCAATCGGCACCGACCCACGCGAACGGTTCGACCCGCGCGACCCCCGGATCCATCAGCAACGCCGTGCGTGCCGCGGGCCTGATCGGACGCCCGAGTTCGATGCTCTGGGTACCGGGATACCCGACCCAGACCTGCGCGTCGGACGCCGTGATGTACACGGCGGTGGCGCCGAAAATTCCGAATACCAGCGACGCCTGCATCAGCAGCAGCAAGCCGGAGAACGCCACCGCCAGCATCGCCGGCAGGAAACGGCGCCATTCGTGGATCAGGGTCTTGCGCGCGAGCGGGATCATGGCTGCGCGGCCGCCGACGACGGGGGCGGCGCGTCAGTACCGCGCGCACCTTGCGGCGCCGGCAATGGCGCGCCGCCCAGCGCCTTGTACAGCGCGACGTAGGCGAGACCGTGCGCGAGCCGCGCCTGTTCGCGGTCCAGCTCGGCTTCGCTGAGCGCGAGTTTCGCATCGGCGAGGTTCATCGCGTCCGCCTGACCCAACCGCTGCAACTTCTCGCTCAATTCCAGGCCCAGCTGCGTGGCCACGGCCACCGCATCCGCGTGCCCGACGTGCTGCCCGGACGCGTGCAGCGCCGCAAGGTCGCTTTCCACTTCGGCGGCGCCCTTCAGCACCGCCTGCCGATAGGCGACCAGCGAGGCCTGCAACTCATCGTTGCGCGCGTCGCGCACCGCGCGCCGCTGGCCCCAGTCGAACAACGGGATATTGATGATGGGACCGATCGCGAAGGTGTTGTTGACGTCGCCGAGCCGCTTGTGGCCCTGGACCAGCGCGGCGAAGGTCAGCGAGCTGCCCAGCGCGAGGTGCGGATACAGGTCGGCCTTGGCGATGCCAAGCTCGCCCGCGGCTTTCAGTACCTGGGTTTCCGCGTAACGGATTTCGGGTCGGGTGCGCAACAGGTCTGCGGGGACCGAGACGACGTTGGCGGCCGCGAGTTTCGGCAACGGCTTCGGTTTGAGCCATGCCGGATCGGGTTCGCTCATGCCGAGCAGCAATGCCAGGGTCTGCGCATGCTGCGCGATCGCGGCGCGCGGGTCGACGAGCTGTCCCTCGGCTTTGGCGGCCGCGGCCGCGGCCTGTTCGACCTCGAGCTGTGACGCCAGTTGCAGGCGCAGCCGCACCTTCAGCAGCGCGACCTTTTTTTGCGCGGCCCGCGCGGCAATGTCCAGCAACGCCTCGCTGCGCTGGGCGGCGCGCAATTGCAGGTACTCGCGCACCACCTCGGCGACCAACGAGACCCGCGCGGATTGCAATTCGGCTTCCGCTTCCCCGCGACTAGCGGCCGCGATATGCCCGCTGGCGTCGCTGCGCCCGAACAGGCCGAACTCCCAGGTCGCATCGAACCCGGCCTGAAAATAACTCGCGGTGTTTTGTGGATTCGGTTCCTCGATGGTGCTGAAACCGAGCTGCGGTTTGAACTGCTGCGCCGAGGCATCTTCCAGCGCGCGTGCCGCGCGCAGTTTCCACACGGCTTGCGCAATGTCGAGGTTGTCGTGCAGGGCGCGCTCGACCAGCCCATTCAGTTCCGGATCATGGAAGTGTTTCCACCAGCCGGTGAGGTCGGCTTTCTCGCCGAGTTCGGGCGATCCGGGTTCGGACGAAGTGTTGCGCCAGTGCGCGGGCAAATCGCCCGATGGCAGCTTCGGCACCTGGACGCTCACGCAGCCGCCGAGCACGACGCACAACACGGCCGCAAACAGCACCGGCACGCGGAATCGACGGATTTGCAGGGACGCGGCCATGAGCTTCGGCAGTGTAACGGCTGAACGAAGGCGAAAATGCGCGATGCCGGGAAGCCCGATGAAAGCACGTCGAACGCCGGCGCCGCCATGCTGGGGCCATCCCCTTTCAAGACGCTTTGCGCGCGACGGCCCGCTCTGGCGTAAAATATGTGTCAGCGCTCGCCGCGACACAGTGTCGCCCCTTCGTTTCCATGAATCCTGCCACGTCCAAGCCACGCCGAATTCTCTTCGCCTACAGTGCGTGGGACGCGATCCCCGTGCTGATGGTGCTCGCGCACGCCGCGTTCCTTGCCTGGTTGTTCTTCGGCTTCCACCAGACGCCTTGGGCGATCTGGATTCCCTGTGCGCTGATCTATTCGATCTCGATTTCGTGGTCGATCAACTCGACCAGCCACAGCTTCATCCACAATCCGTTCTTCAAGTGGGAACCGCTGAACCGGGTGCTGAGCTTCCTGTTCTCGCTGACGGACGGGTTCAGCCAGGAGTGGTACCGCAGCGTGCACCTGCGCCATCACGTCGGCAACATGGACCGCGTCGGCAAGAACGGCAGCACCATCGACCCGATTTCGATCTACCGTCACGGCAAGGACGGCAAGCCCGAGAACGTGTGGAGCTACACGTTCCTGTCGTTCTTCCGCGACGACATCGGCGAGTGCTACACGCGCCTGAAGCAAAAGTATCCCGAACGGGCGCGCTGGGTCCGGATCGAGATGGTGACCTTCCTGGCCATCTACCTCGCCTGCCTGGTCTACGACTGGCGGGCGTTCCTGTGCCTGATACCGTTCTACTACCTCGGCCAGTCGCTGTCGTCGCTGAACGGCTACTACGAACACCTGAAGGGCGATCCCGACCAGCCGATTGCGTGGGGCGTGTCGACCTACAACAAGTTCTACAACTGGATCTGGCTGTACAACGGCTACCACGCCGAACACCACTACCGCCCCAAGCTGCACTGGACCAAGCTGGTTGCCTTCCACAGGGAAATCGCAGCCGAACAGTGCGCCAGGGGCGTGCACGTGATGCACTGGTGCCACGCGCTCGGCTTCCTGGACCGCCAACCGCCCGCGCACACCCTGATCAACCCGGCCGCCGAGCCCGAGCAAAGGCGCGCGGCGTAGCGCGCCCAGGCAGCAGCGGACGACGGCACATCGGGGCGGCGTTCCTCCGCTCCGCTCAAATCCCGCGTCGGGTCTTGCGGACCTGGGTCAAAGGATTGTGTCCACATCCGCCAATCCGAGGCACCGGACCAACCAGCCGCTTGCGGATCAATGTGCAGTGTGTATCATACACATATGCAGAGTGCCGCCTTGATCAAGCTGCTCCGCAGCCACGGTTTCAAGGTCGTCGGCACCCGTGGCAGTCACCACAAGCTGCGCAACGACACGGGGATCACGGTCATCGTCCCGCACCCCAGAAAGGATCTCGGAAAGGGACTGGTGAGTGCGATCCTCAAGCAGGCAGGACTCCGCGGAACCCGGGAGTGAACATGCGTTACCCCATCGCCATCGAACTCGGAACCGACCAACACGCTTACGGTGTCGTCGTCCCCGACGTACCAGGTGCGTTCTCCGCCGGCGACACGCTTGAAGAGGCCATTGCCAATGCCGAGGACGCCATCCTGCTCGCGTTGGAAGACGCCGGCACAGCGGCGGAACCGACGCCGCTGAAGGATCTCGTGGGGAAAGGACGCTTTGCGGGCTGGGCTTGGGCGATCGCCAACGTCGATCTGTCCAAACTCAGTGGCAAGGCGGTCCGCGTCAACATTACCCTCCCCGACCGACTCCTGCATTCCATCGACACCTACGCGAACGCCCACGGCGAAACCCGCAGCGGATTCCTGGCGCGTGCGGCGATGGATGCCATGGCCGAATAGCCGTGCCGGTTTGTCCCACCTGTCGCGTGGCTACCGCCTTTTGGCGGCATCACCTGTCAACACCTTGGCTGCCGCGGCGATTGCTGGATCGCGACCGGCACGAATATCGGCGATGGTCGGCGTCACCTCGATCTTCGGCGGAATGCCGATGCCGACGAACCTGTGTCCATCCGGAAACGTTTCCCGAAGTGTGCAAATGCGCGCCGTACCGCCGCCCGGCAACTTGAAGCCGAGCGGCTGGCCGGTGCTACCGGCCGTCGTTTGCCCCACCAGGATGCCGCGATGCATGGCCTCGAAACTGACCACGAAATCCTCGGCAGCGGAAAACGTGCGCGGGCCGATCAGCACTGCCACCGGCCCGGTGTAGTAATTCTTGTGCACTTGCCTGTAAGTGGCGTCGGCGCCATCGAGTGTCTTCCACGTCTCCGATGGACCTGACCAGGCGCGATATGTCGGAACGTATTCCAGTGAACGCGCCGCAGGCTCCGGCACCGGCTTGTCCATCAGCCAGGTCAGGACGTCAAGACCGTTGTTGGTCGAGCCACCGCCGTTGCTTCGCACATCGAGGATCAGACCTTTGGCCTTGAGGATTTGCGGAAGATGCTGTTTGAACATCTTCGCGCCCCGCGCATCTTCGAATTCGCCCAGTTTGAGATACGCAATGTCACCTGGCAGCATGCGGAAACTGAAAGACGGTTTCCAGTTCTTCGCCGCGGGATCCGACTCGCGCGAAAGCGTCACCGAATGCAGGTTGCCCGCTGCATCCCTCAGGCCAAGGGTGACCGGTTGGGCATGATCGCCGGCCAGCAACAGATAGTCATACATGCGCACCGCAAGGTCTTGCGGCGTCGAACTGCTGGCATACGGTTCGACGCGCTCCTTGGCGTATTGGTGCACCTCTTCCCCGTTGATCGAGACAATCTCGTCGCCAACGTGAACGCCCTTCGCCGCAATGCGAGAATCGGCCACCCAGGTGATCAACACGTGGTTCTGGATCAATGCTGTGACAACTGGTGGCCTTGCATAGAACTCATTGGCGATCGAATCGGGCGGATAGATGTTGGTGTGCCCATCGTGCAGCAATGGCGCCAGCCGCATCAATACGTCGTAATAGTCATGCATGTTTTTTGCGGCGATCACCTTGGGCAGGAAATCAAGATACGTCTGGTTCCAATCGAGCGTCGGTACGTGATCGAAATGCACAAAGTTGTAACGCACTTCGGACCAGAACAGCGAAAGCCCGGCGATGCGTTGGGCTTCCGTCAAAGGCTCGGCCGGCTTCATGAACGCGTCGGCGTTCCAGCGGCTGGCCACCGCATCGAATCTTGCGACCAGTGCCATGAAGCGTGGATCGTCGTGCAGACTGTCCAGATACTTGTCGCTGACCAGCCAGTGCTTCTCTCTGGCAACAATCCTGTCCGCCGCCCACGCGTCCAGCGCATTCAGCGCGGCCTGTTTGTCACCGAGTTGCGCATACGCGTCGGCCTGATAACGCAGGTTGTCCTCGCGCCTGTCTTGCAAGTGTCCGGCTACCTGAGCTCCGGCTGAAAGATCCGATTGCATCGCCAAAATGGCCGCGTGTGCCTTCTTCAGCGTGACGACGGCTTCCCGCAAGCGGGCCTCGCTGTGCGACCTTTCGTAGACCAGCTCGGAACCCGCATTGTTCAGGTCCTGAACATGCGAATAGCGTCGTTGGGGGATTTCGGGACTTTGCGCGAAAACCGCGGTGCAAACGGCAAGCAAAGGCAGCACGCCAAACAAAGTGGCAAGACGGTACATGGCAAACCCTCCGTTTCGCGGAACCTTGGAACGCTAGACTACCAAGCCCATGCCAGGCCTGATCCCCGAACGCTTCATCGACGAACTGCTGGCGCGCGTCGACATCGTCGACGTGGTGCAGCAGCGCGTGCCGCTGAAACGCGCCGGGCGTGAGTGGACGGCGTGCTGCCCGTTCCACGACGAACGCACGCCGTCCTTCACCGTCAGCCCCTCCAAGCAGTTTTACCACTGCTTCGGCTGCGGCGCGCACGGCAGCGCGATCAAGTTCCTGATGGACTACGACCGCCTGGAGTTTCCCGACGCGGTCGAGGAACTGGCGCAATCGGTCGGCGTGACCGTACCGCACGAGGGCGGCCCGGCGCGTCCGCGAGAGGACCATACCGACCTTTACGCGTTGCTGGATGGCGCCGCAGGTTTCTACCAGGCGCAGTTGCCGAAAAGCGCTGCGGCACGTGCGTATTGCAAGAAGCGCGGGCTCGACCAGGACATCATCGACCGTTTCCGGATCGGCTGGGCGCCGGGCGGCTGGGACGCACTGAAACGCCGGCTCGGCACCGATCCCGAACGGCTCAAATTGCTCGATGCGGCCGGCCTGTTGTCGCGCAGCGACAAGGGTCAATACGACCGCTTTCGCGAACGCCTGATGTTCCCGATCCTCGACCGCCGCGGACGGGTGATTGCGTTCGGCGGCCGCGTCGTCACCAGCGCGGCCAACAGCCACAGCGCCGACACCGATCGCGGCGAGGGTCCGAAATATTTGAACTCGCCGGAAACGCCGCTGTTCCACAAGGGGCGCAACCTCTTCGCACTGTGGCAGGTACGGGAGGCCAACCGCAAACTGGAACGGCTGATCGTGGTCGAGGGCTACATGGACGTGGTGGCCCTGCACCAGGCCGGCATCCCGCAGGCCGTCGCGACGCTCGGCACCGCGACCACCAACGAGCACGCGGAGCTGCTGTTCCGCGCCGCGCCCGACGTGTTCTTCTGTTTCGACGGCGACCGCGCCGGCCGCAGCGCCGCGTGGCGGGCGCTGGAATCGGTGCTGCCGCGGATGCGCGACGGGCGTCAGGCGTTCTTTTTGTTTTTGCCCGAAGGCGATGACCCGGACACCCTGGTGCGCAAGGAAGGCAAGGCGGGGTTCGAATCGCGGATGGCTCAAGCGACGCCGCTGTCGGAATACTTCTACGCGTACCTGTCGCACGACGTGAACGTCGCGACGCTGGATGGTCGCGCGCGGCTGGCCGAACAGGCAAGACCACTGCTCGCCAAACTTCCGGATGGCGCGTTCCGCGACCTGATGTTCGCGGAGCTGGAAAAGCGTACCGGCGTGCAAGCCACGCTCGCGGCGAATGCGGTACGGTCTCGTGTATCGATTGCGCCGACCAGAACGCCGCACCGGAGTCTCGTGCGCAGTACGATCGCAATGTTGCTGGCCAACCCGGCTCTGGCGCAGGAAGTCACGCTGCCCTACGGCTTCGCGGGACTCGACAAGCCGGGGACTTCGTTGCTCACCGAATTGCTGGATTTTCTGCAAGAGCGCCCCGGCATCAACACCGCAGTGCTTCTGGAACACTTTTCCGGGCGCGAGGAATCGGCAGCCCTGCAGAAGCTCGCGCTCACCGAATTCCCGGGTGAACCCGAAGCCCTGCGTGCGGAATTCGTCGACGCACTGCGCCGACTCGGCGAGCAGACCGTGCAGCAACGACTCGATGCGCTGATCCGCAAGCAGGGCGAAGCCACACTCGATGCGAGTGAAAAGAACGAATTGCGTGAATTGCTGGCGCGGAAGGCGCAACCGACGCCCACCACGACGTAGGAGCGGCTGTAGGAGCGGCGGAAGCCGCGAACACACAATCCCATCGGGCCTTCCGGCCCTCCTACATCCCACCCATCACGTCATCGCAACCCCCATCGGGCCTTCCGGCCCTCCTACGACAGGGGTGTGAGATCCCCGGCAACCTTTTCCGGCGTGTCTTTGGGCGCGTAGCGCCGCACCACGTTACCGTCACGATCGATGAGGAACTTGGTGAAGTTCCACTTGATCGTCTCGGATCCGAGCACGCCCGGCGCCGTGCGTTTCAGAAACCGGTAGAGCGGGTGCGCGCCCGCACCATTGACATCGATCTTGGCGAACAGCGGAAACGTCACATCGTATTTCGTCGAGCAGAAGGCGCGAATCTCGTCCGCGCCGCCCGGTTCCTGATGCCCGAACTGGTTGCACGGAAAGCCGAGCACCACGAAACCCTGGTCTTTGTGCGCGCGGTACAGCGATTCCAACCCTTGGTACTGCGGCGTGAACCCGCACTTCGATGCGACG
This sequence comes from Rhodanobacteraceae bacterium, assembly GCA_050738055.1. Lineage (GTDB taxonomy): Bacteria > Pseudomonadota > Gammaproteobacteria > Xanthomonadales > Rhodanobacteraceae > 66-474. Next base: position 1,538 of record JBOHYT010000012.1, on the reverse strand, counting down.
TTGACGATCAGCAACACCTTGCCGCGCCATGCGTCGAGTTTCTGCGGTGTGCCGTCGAGCAGCTCGGCTTCGAAGTCGTAGATGGTAGTCATGACACAAGCCTCGGGAAGCCACAATCCAGGACAGTGTAGGCCATGGATGGCCGTCAACGAAACAAAGGTTGCCCGCTCGCGGGAGCGAGCGGAACCAAGGCATGAACGTCGGATGGTAAGACTTGAAAATGGATTCCGGGTTCCGTTCGCATGAAGCCGCGAATGGCCCCGGAACGACGACAAGGATTTGGGGGTGCCACACAACCACCAACCAACCAGCGAGCTGCAGCCAAAGCCGCGAACGGCCGCGGAATGACGACAAGAATTGGGAGGTTGCCACACAACCACCAACCAACCAGCGAGCGGCAGCCAAAGCCGCGAACGGCCACGGAATGACGACCAAGATGGGGGGCGCCAAACAACCGCCAACCAATCAGCGAACTCACAGCCAGCGCGCAAACCGGCGCATGTAAAACACCTTCACGAACTGCGTCAGCGCGCAATAGGCGACCACCGTCGCGGCCAGCCACCCGAAATACTGCAACGGCAGCTCGAGCATCCCGAGCTTGTGGCCGAGCACGGTATACGGAACCGCGATGCCGATCGCGATGATCGCGGTGGTGAGCGCCAGCACCGGCGCCGCCGCCGCGCTCTGCACGAAGGGGATCTTGCGGGTGCGGATCATGTGCACCACCAAGGTCTGCGTGAGCAGGCTTTCCACGAACCAGCCGGACTGGAAGAACGCCTGATGCGCCGGGGCCACGGAGTTCGCGCCGAACCAGAACCACAGCAGCAGGAACGTGGTGACGTCGAACACCGAGCTGGTCGGCCCGATCCATAACATGAAGCGACCGATGTCGCCGGCGTCCCACTTGCGCGGGCGGCGGATATATTCATCGTCCATCCGGTCGAACGGGATCGAAAGCTGCGAGATGTCATAGAGCAGGTTCAGCACCAGGATCTGCAGCGGAAGCATCGGCAGGAACGGCAGGAAGATGCTCGCGATCAGCATGCTGAACACGTTGCCGAAGTTGGAGCTGGCCGTCATCTTGATGTACTTGATGATGTTGCCGAACGTGATGCGGCCTTCCAGCACGCCTTCTTCCAGCACCATCAGGTTCTTCTCGAGCAGGATGATGTCGGCCGATTCCTTGGCGATGTCGGTCGCGGTATCGACCGAAATGCCGACATCGGCACGCTGCAGCGCGGCGGCGTCATTGATGCCGTCGCCGAGGAACCCGACGGTATGGCCGCGCCGCTGCAGCGACTCGACCACGCGCGATTTTTCGAGCGGCGACATCTTCGCAAACACCGTGGTGCGCGCGACCAGGTCGTCCAGCGCCGCGTCGTCGAGGTCTTCGATGTCACGGCCGAGCACCGAATGCGTGACGTCGAGGCCGACTTCGCTGCAGATCTTGCGCGTAACCGCTTCGTTGTCGCCGGTGATCACCTTCACTTCGACGCCATGATGGTGCAGCGCCTCGATCGCGGTGCGCGCGGTATCCT
>JBOHYT010000011.1:0-2744 GCA_050738055.1 Rhodanobacteraceae bacterium | reverse complement strand
TCGAACCACGCGCGCGATTTCGGCCGCAGGTGCAACGACAACGCGGACGCCTGTTCGAACACCTCCGCGTGCAGGCGCGACAGCAGCGGATTCACCGCCACGACGACGTTGCGGTTGTCGTCGCCGCAGGCCGCAATGGTGTCGAGCCCGCAGGCGTGGATCGCGCGCGCCGCCGCCCGCAGGTTGCGCTTGTGGATGCCGTGCACCTGGATCGTCTGGCGGGTGGTGAGGCGCAAGCCACGCGTGCCGAAGCGCGACGCGACATCGTCCATCGCGAGCCACCGCGCGGGGGTCAGCACGCCGCCGGGCAGGCGCAGGCGCAGGAAGAACGAATAGTCTGGCTCGAGTTTGGCAAGCCGGCGTGCTTCGCGCAGGTCGCGATCGTCCTGCTGGTAGCCGCCGTGGAACTTCAGGAGTTGCACGTCATCGACACGCAAGGCCCCGGTCACCGGGTCGTCGAGGCTCTCGCGCAGCGTGCCGCGCAAATGCCTGCTTTCGCGCTTGATGCGTTCGAGGTCGGAAGGCTCGCCCATGCCGGTCCCTAATAGACGTCCCGCGCATAACGGCGTTGTTCGCGCAGGCTGGCGAGGTATTCGTCGGCCGCTTCCGGTGTGCGTGCGCCGTGCTCCACGACCACCTCGCGGAGTACCGCCTCCACGTCGCGCGCCATGGCCGTGGCGCCGCACACGTACAGGTGCGCGCCCGACTCGAGCCAGTCGAAAAGGTCGCGGCCGTTTGCGCACAGGCGATGCTGCACGTAGGTCTTGCGCGGCGCGGGGGTCCGCACGTCCCGGTGCGGACTTTCTTCGAAATCGCGCGAGAAGGCCAAGTCGAGCCGGCGCAGCGAACCATTCTTCAGCGCCGCCTGCCACTCGACCTGATAGAGAAAATCGCTGCGGAAATGGGGATTGCCGAAGATGAGCCAGTTGCGCCCGCGCGCACCGGCTTCGGCGCGCTCCTGCAGGAATGCGCGAAACGGCGCGACGCCGGTGCCGGGGCCGATCATGACGATGTCGCGCGCGGGATCGGCCGGCAGGCGGAAGCGCTCGTTGCGTTCCAGATACACATCGACCAATTCACCTTCCGCGCGCGTGCCGAGCCAGTGCGACGCCGCGCCCCAGCGTGCGCCGGCGGCGGTCGCGTACGCGATGTGCGCGACCGTCAGGTGAACCTCGTCGCCGACCACGGCACGGCTGGAGGCAATCGAATACAGCCGGGGCGCGAGCGGACGCAGCGCCGCCACCAATGCTTCGCCGGTCCATTCCACCGGATGTTCCTGCAGCACATCGATCGGCTGCCGCGTCGCCAGCAACCCGCGCAGGTTCTCCGCCTGCGCGGGCTGCTGCAGCAGCGCCTGCAGGGACGCATCGCGGCTGCGCTCGGCCAGCGCGGCGAGCAACGGTCGTGCAAGGCGGGTCAGTTCGCGCCTGGCGGAAAGCCATTCGCGCAACGGGTGCGTTTCGCCGGCCTGCGCGACGCTCGCGTCGCCGTCAAGGCGCAACGCATCCAGCACCGCATCCACCAATTCCGGCGGGTTCAGCGGCACGACGCCCAATGCATCGCCGGGTTCGTAATCGAAACCGGCACCGGCGATGCCGAGCTCGATATGCCGCACGTCCTTGCAGCCGTCATCGGCCGTGATGCGCTGGTTGGCCAACACTTCTGCCGCGAACGGTCGCGTCGGCGACCACGGCGATTCCACCGCTTCGGGATGCGGCCGCAGCAATGTGATGTTGGTCGGCGCCGGTTCCTGCAGGGTTTTGTGTGCGGAATCGAGCGCCTGTCGCGTCCACGGTCCGGCTACCGTATCGATGTCGAGGTCGGCCGCGGCGAAATCGATGAGCCGGCTCGCGCCCAATTCGGCGAACCGCGCATCGAGCTTCTGCCCGATCACGCAAAATTGCGGGTAACTGGAATCGCCAAGGCCCAGCACCGCAAACGAGAGCGCCTCCAGCCTTGGTGCGCGCCGGCTCGCCAGGAAGTCCATGAAGCCGCGCGCGTCGTCGGGCGGGTCGCCGTCGCCCTGCGTGCTGATCACCACGTACAGCAGGCGTTCCTTCGCCAGCTCGCGCAGCGGGTACGCATCCGCGCGCAACAGCCGCACGTCAACGCCGGCGCGTTCGGCCTGCTGCGCGAGTTGCCCGGCGACGCGCCGGGCGTTGCTGGTCTGGCTGCCATAGACGACGGTGAGTCTCCGTGCGGCTTCCGTCGCCGACGCCGCCACGTGGTCCTTCGGAGACGCCGGCGCTGCGTGCTGCGCCAGTCCCGCCACGTACCCCGACAACCACCACAGGCTGGCGCCATCCAGTCCCTCGGTCAGCGACAGCAACTCGCGCACCTTGGGTTCGGGCAGCGGCAGGCGTTGCAGGGCGGAGGCAGCGGACATCGGCTCGACGCATGCGGGAGGTGACCGCAGGCTACGTGATGGCGGCCGCCCGCCGGAAAGGATGGACTGCTATGCGCTTATGCTTCGAGCGGCATGACGCCACTGCCGATGCCATGCTTCGGGGCGTTTCACGTCACAGCGAAAGAACGAATCAGGCGCTACGTGCGAGGTCCGCGGCAACCTGTTGGGCCGCATCGAGCGTCTCGGCGACATCCGCGTGGGTGTGCGCGGTAGAGACGAACAGGTTCTCGTAGGCGCCCGGGTGGAACAGCACGCCGCGCGAAAGCATGCCTTGCCACCATTGCCGGAACATTGCCTGGTCGGCATGGCGTTCGGCGTCGCGGTAGTTGCGGATCGG
>JBOHYT010000010.1:0-5066 GCA_050738055.1 Rhodanobacteraceae bacterium | reverse complement strand
AGCACCTGGCCTACATCACCCGCAACGGCAAGATTGACGGTGAGCGGGAAAGCGGGGAACGCATCGAAGGCCCACAAGAAGTCCGGGATCTGGCGGAAGAATGGTGGGCCGAGGGAACCGACCGCCGAGCCAAAGCCCGCGACACGATCAACCTGATCCTGTCGATGCCACCCGGTACTGACCCGCAGGCCGTCGCCGAGGCGGCACGAGCGTTCGCGCACAAGACCTTTGGTGGACAACATGATTACCTGCTCGCGCACCACAATCACGATTCCGATCCAAAGCGGCCCGAGAATCCGCATGCGCACCTGACCGTCAAGACCCGGGGCCACCAAGGGCAATGGCTGAATCCCCGCAAGGCCGATCTACAGGCGTGGCGGGAAGCGTTCGCGGCTGAACTGCGCGCCCGCGACGTGTTCGCCGAAGCCACCCCACGGCGAGCGCGGGGCGTGGTGCGTAAAGGAAAGCGTCAAGCCATCCGGCACATGGACGCACGGCGAGCGTCGCGCATCACGGAATGGAAGCTGATGCAGGCGATCAAGACCGCGGCGGTACACAAGGATGAACCGGGCCCGGCACCGTGGGTGATGGCGACCCAAGAACGGCAACGCAAAGTACGCCGCGCGTGGTCCATATTGGCTGCGGCATTCGAGCAAGCGGGACAACCTGCAGTGGCTCAGGTGATCAAGCAGTTCGTGAATACGATGCCGCCGCCGCTGACCGAACGCGAGCACTGGATCAAGGAAGCCAGGAAGGTGCTCGCGAAACGGCAGGAGCAGAAGCGGGACCGTGGGCGTAGTCGATAAGAGTCGACTGTCAGAACTTGCAAACGATCCGCAAAACAATCGGCGGCGGCCTCGACTTTCCCAAGCATGTGAAGCATGGCGGGGGCACCTTTGGGGGCACGCACGGAATCTCGTAGCAGAGAAACAGCATTACAGCTTGGTTCCGAGGCTTCGATTAGATAGCCCCCGCCCCACCAACCCACGAAAAGGCCCGCCTCGCGCGGGCCTTTTTGTGGGTTGTCGGCGGGTCGAGGACCATTACCCCCGTAGGGGCTCACTAAAATCGCCTGGAACGATTTTGAACGGCCGCAGGCAGGCCCGGAGGGCGAGCGCCATGGATGGCGCGAGTCTTTCCTCCTGCCTCCACCAAATACGATTCCCAAACGTCGTGCAAGACCCGCTTGAACAGGATGCATAGCTAATGCATACTTACCTCGGCGCCATGGAATACGATCCGGCCAAGTCGACAGCGAATGCGCGCAAGCATGGCGTGAGCTTCGAGGAAGCCGCAACCGCATTGCTTGACCCACACGCGCTGGCACAAGAGGACGATGCGGCGGCAGGTGAAGCGCGATGGGTATTGCTGGACCTGAGCGCCGCCGGACGCTTGCTAACCGTGGTTTACACGCTGCGCGGCGACAACATGAGACTTATTTCAGCGCGCAAGACGACTGTGAAAGAGGAACGAAGCTATGCGAAGCGAATATGACTTTTCCAAAGCCAAGCGGGCAAAGGACGTGCCGCACTTGGTGAAGCTGCAAGCCGCGATGAAGGGCAAGACCCGCATCACGATCATGCTGGACAACGAAGTGCTGGACGCTTTCCGTACGCGCGCGGAAGCCGAAGGCCGCGGCTATCAAACCGCGATCAATGACGCGTTGCGCCACGCGATCAAGGATGACACCGCGCCCGTGACCGTGGGGGCGCTGCGACGCGAATTGCGCAAAGCGCTGAAGAACATCGCCGCATAACCCGAACCGCCACGGCTATAGGTGTGGGCCAACGGCCCGGACCCATGGAAACCTCCATCGCACGCTGACAACCTCGGCGCGCGACCGTGGAGCGCAACGTTCGGCGGGCGCCCGCAAGCGCACACCCCACCCGCGTCACCCGGGCGTATAGTGGCCGCGCGGACCAAGGCCCAAGGTACAAGTCTGACACGGCCCGCAGGAGGCCGTTGCATGTTCCGCATGGCATCTGCAGGGTTCGACTGCGGAGCAGCATGCCGAAGCGAACATCGGCGCAGCCGATGGCCCATTATGAAACATCGTCATTCCGGGGCCATCGCCGGCTCCATCGGCGATGGAACCCGGAATGACAAGATGACCAGGTTGAACTTCAGCACGAATGAGGTAGCCGTTTGCCCTGGCAAGTTTGCGTCTTGGCTTCTCTCCCGCAGTAGCATCCACACCTCCGATGTACTATTCCAACAAAAGTAATACCGGAGTCTGCGATGCCCACCAGCATGACAAGCAAGGGACAGGTCACCATCCCCAAGAAGGTCCGTGAAGCACTGCGCCTCACGCCGGGCGATGGCGTCGAGTTCAACGTCAACCGCGAAGGTCAGGTTGTCGTGCTGAAAGCCGCTGCGCGACGTGTGCGCACGCGGGATCGTTTCGCATCCGCGCTCGGGAAAGCGCAGGTGAAATGGCGTACCGATGAACTGATGGCGCTGTTGCGCGATTGACGCATGCTGCTGGTCGACACCAACGTGCTTGTCGATGTCCTGGAAAGCGATCCCGATTGGGCCGACTGGTCGATCCATCAGCTGCGCGCCCAAGCGCAGCTACACGATCTGCGGATCAACGCGATATTTATTCAGAACTGTCGCTCGCATTCGATCGGTTGAAGCACTGGACAACGCGCTCCGCGGCATGGAAATCCTTGTCGAGGACATCCCTCGTCCTGCGCTGTTCCTGGCCGGTCGCGCATTCATGAAATACCGTCGAAGCGGCGGGACGAAGGCCAATGTACTTCCCGACTTCTTCATCGGCGCCCATGCGGCCGTGCTTGGCTGTGGCGTCCTGACCCGCGATCCGCGGCGGTATGCGCAGCACTTCAAGACCGTGCCCCTGATCACTCCGGAGTCCTGAAACGCACCGCCCAACCGACTGGCTCCATCGGCCGCGGCGCTCGGGTCTGAAGCACCATCGTGATCGCACGCCAACGCGGGCCGCCCGCAGCACACATTCAGCGACAGCGACTTATCTTTTGCGGCACAAGGAGGTCACCATGTACCAGAGATTGGAATCGTGGGTGCTGCTCGCGCTGGCTGCGTTGCAACCGCTCGCCGGCAGGCTGGCGCAGATCACCGGCCGCGGCGCCAGCATCGAGCAACGCGCGGATGCCGCACGCGGACCGGTCACGCCGGCCAAAAGCGCGTTTGCGATCTGGGGTGCGTTGTTTGCCGGCAATCTCGCGCTAGCCGTGCGTTCGTTCTTCCGCGGTTGCCGCGAAGGGCCTGCGAACAAGTGGATCGCCTGGTTGAGCAGCACGGCATTCGCCGGCAATACCGCGTGGAGCCTGCAGGCGCAATTCGCCGGACTCGGGTGGCCCAGCTTCGGCATCATTTCCGCAAGCGCGGCGGCCGCCAATGCCGCGACGATCCTGGCGTCCCGCGCGGACGAGCCGTCGGGTTTCGCGCGTTTCGCGGCGAATACCATGGGCCCGCTGGCCGGGTGGCTCACCGTGGCGACGTTCGCCAATCTCGATTCGACGCTCATCGCCACCGGCGGGCGCGCGTCGCGGGCGGACGCTTCCCGGCGCGCGGTGGCGCTGGTGGGTGCAGCCAGCCTGACGGCGGCGGGCATGGCCGTCGCGACGCGCGGCAATCTCGGTTACGCGGCTGCATCGGCATGGGGTTTGGGCGGCGTCCTGCTGCGGAATCAGCAAGAAGCGCGTCCGGCGGTCGCCCGCGTCGCTGCCGCCGGACTATGCACGGTGGCACTCGCTACGCTATGGTCACGGCGCCGTTCCCGGACATGAGCGCCGATCGACCATGCGATTGTGGAGCCTGCACCCGCGTTATCTCGATGCCAAGGGATTGACGGCCGCGTGGCGCGAGGCACTCCTTGCCCGCGCCGTGCTGGCCGGACGCACACGGGGCTACCGCGCACATCCGCAGCTCGTCCGCTTCGCCGCTTGCGCTTCTCCCGCGGATGCGATCGACGCCTATCTCGCCGAGCTCCACGCCGAAGCGTTCGCGCGCGGTTACGCGTTCGATGCGTCCAAATTGTGGGCCGTTGCGTTCCACCAACGGTTGCCCGTTACACAGGGTCAGGTGGATTTCGAATTGCAGCACCTGCAATCGAAGCTGCGGCTGCGCGATGCCGGGCGTCTCCAGCTTCTGCCACTTGGCGGCGATGCCGTGGACGTGCATCCGCTCCTCCACGTCGTGCCCGGTCCAGTGGAAAGCTGGGAGAGGCTACAGGTCCCCTGACGAGGCAACCGAATCCGTTTGCCCGAATCCGGCATGACGGCCACCGCGCGCTCCCCTACACTCGACGCGCACCGGGGAGCGCATTGGACCCACCGATCGACCCAATCGAGGCCTTCATCGCGCGCTGGCAGGACGTCGGCGGCCGCGAGCGCGCCAATTACCAGTTGTTCCTGACCGAACTCGCGGCATTGCTGGAGTTGCCGACGCCGGAACCCGCCACCGACGACGACCGCGACAACGCCTACGTGTTCGAGCGGCGGGTCGATTTCCACCACGGCGACGGCAGCGAGTCGCGCGGCTACATCGACCTGTACCGCCGCGGCTGCTTCGTGCTCGAAGCGAAAGACGTGCGCGAAGCCAGCGGCCGCCGCTACGACGACACCATGCTGCGCGCGCGCTCGCAGGCGGAGAGCTACGCCCGCGCGCTGCCGGCGTCGGAAGGCCGCCCCCCGTTCGTCGCGGTGGTGGATGTCGGCCGCGTGATCGAACTGTATTCGGAGTTCTCCCGCTCCGGCGCCACCTACACGCCGTTCCCCGATCCGCGCAGCCACCGCATTGCACTGACCGACCTGCGCAAACCTGCGATCCGCGAACGGCTGCGCAAACTGTGGCTCGAACCGCTCAACCTCGATCCGTCGCGCGAAGCCGCGCGTGTCACCCGGGAAATCGCCGCCCGGCTCGCCGAGCTTGCGAAAAGCCTCGAGCGCACGCACGCGCCGGAAACCGTCGCGCGATTCCTGATGCGCTGCCTGTTCACGATGTTCGCGGAAGACGTGAAACTGCTGCCGTCCGACAGCTTCCGCGACCTTCTCGTCCAATACGCCGACCAGCCCGAAGTCGCC
>JBOHYT010000009.1:0-21295 GCA_050738055.1 Rhodanobacteraceae bacterium | reverse complement strand
GCCGTGCCGGCGGCGTCGGTAAGCGCATCGACCGCGGCGCGCGAATCGCACGACAGCGCCAACATCACCTCGCTTTCGCGATGCGCGTCGACGATGGGCTTGCGGGTGAACGTGGTCCACTTCGCGTGGGTGAGCAGCATCACGAAGATGGTGTCGGAGATCACCATGCACGCGGCGGTGTCGTCGCTGAATTGCGGGTTCCGCGCCGCGCCGATGGCGCTGTAGAACGCGGTCGCGCGGGGCAGATCGCGTACGGGCAGGTTGACGAAAATTTGCTTGGGCATGTTGGTTCCCTCGATGGTTGGGTGGTTGCGTCGAGCGGTGCCGGCCCCCTGGCAATGCGTGCGCCTGGCATCGTTGACTGACAAGGCGACGATCGGCACGCGGCGAATTCGACATGTCGCAATCGGCGGCCGGGCGTCAGGTTTCGGCGACCAGCAACTCCTCGGAGTTTTCGGGCGGGCGGAGGCCATCGGTGCGGCCGGCGAAGTAGCGTTCGGCAAGCGTGGCGGCGGAAACGTGCCGCGCTTCCTTGAAGCCGGCTTCGCGGGCCAGCGCCAGCATTTGATCCGGGGTGAAAAAGCTGAGGAACGGCGTTCCGCTGGCCTTCGCGCCGGCCGCCGCGCGTTCGACGCCGACGCGGATTTCGGGATCGAGCAGTTCGATCGGCAGCATGAAGGTCATCGCGAACGTGGAACCCGGCGCGAGCGCGGCAACGCGACGCAGCGTTTCCATGTTCGCATCGCGCGTCAGGTACATGCTGACGCCGGCGGACGCCACGACGGCTGGTTGTGCTTTGTCGAAACCGGATGCCGCGAGCTTGTCCCACCAGGCATCGCCCGCTTCGAAGTCTACGGGCACCAGCTTGAGGAACGGCGGAATGCCGTAGCCGAGTGCGACCAAGCGCTGGCGCTTCCACGCCTGCGGGCGGGGCTGGTCGATCTCGAACACGCGCATGCTTGACGCAAGTTCCGGCCGGCGTTGCACGAAGGTATCCAACCCTGCACCGAGGATCACGTATTGCGCGACGCCGCGCGCGGCTCGTTCCTCGACCAGGTCCTCGATGAAGCGCGCACGCGCCAGGATGGATGCCCGGAATGGGCGCGTGAACGCGCTCATGTCCGGGCGCTCGCGCCAGCTTTCGTCGGGTGCTGCCAGTCTCAGCCCGACCACGTCTTTGAACACGTGCGGTCGCGAATCGGCGAGCACGTGCAGCGCGCGCCACAGGGCGGTCCGCACGGCGGTGTTGTCGGGTTGCTCTGCTTGCGGGTTGGGCATGGCGGTGGGAGCGCAGGATGCTGAGGTTTGCGGAAGCTGTTGGGATTTGCGAAGGGCGCTTATCCCAATGCTACGACGCTGGAGTTCGCGGTGTTGGGGTTCGCACAAGGCGCTCACCCCAACCTACGCAATTTGATGGGCGCGGAAGCTGTTGGGGTTCGCACAAGGCGCTCACTCCAACCTGCGCAGTTTGATGGGCGCGGATTCGTTTACCAACACGATTGCGACAAGACTCAAGACGACGGCGCCGATCCAATAGAACGCGGGTGCGAGCGGACTGCCGGTGCGCTGGATCAGCCAGGTTTCGGCGAGTTGCGTGGTGCCGCCGAAGATCGCGATGGTGAAGGCATACAGGATCGCGATCGTGCCGGAGCGCATCCGCATCGGCACCTGCTCGGTGATCAGGGTGAAGATCGGTGCGCCGCCGAGGCCCGCGAGGATCGAAAGGATCGCGGTGCCGCCGTACAGTGCGACCATCGTGCGGTAGTGGTCGATCGCCCAGTAGCAGGGCAGGATCGCCAGCAACAGCAGTAGCATGGGCACGAACATCGCGGGCCTGCGGCCGAAGCGGTCCGACAGCCAGCCGCCGGACGCATCGACCGCCATGCTGACCGCGCCGTACACGATGGTCGCGCCGAACGCGATCGCGCTGGACAGGTGCAGGCTGGACAGCGCGTAAGTGGTCATGTAACTGGCGCTGTAGCCGCCGACCGTGAGGCCGACGAGCATCAAAAGGCCACACACGATCACGCGCAGGTGCGGCGCGAGGCGCTCGCGCAGCGTGCGGGAAGCGCCTTCGACACGCTGTGCAACACGATCGGCGACACGCATGGTTTCGGGAAGCCGTGTGCGCAGCCAGACGCCGAACGGAATGATCGCGACGCCGAGGCCCATTGCCACCCGCCAGCCCCATTGCGTCAATTGCGCGTCGGTGAGGGTGAGGCCGACGATGAGTGCCACGATTCCTGCGAGCGTGGTCGACGCGTCCTGGGTGAGTGCCTGCATCGCGCCGTAGAAGCCGCGGCGCATCGGCGGCGCAGCCTCGACCATGTACGCCGTGGATGGCCCGACTTCGCCGCCCAACGCGAAGCCCTGGATCAGTCGGAATACCAGCACCAGGATCGGCGCGGCGATGCCGATGCGCGCGTGCGATGGGGTCAGGCACAGGCCGGCCATGCCGAGGCCCATCAGCGAGAACGTCATCACCATCACCGGTTTGCGGCCGATGCGGTCGGCCAGCGGCCCGAAGAACAGGCCGCCGAGCGGCCGGGTGATGAAACCGGCACCGAACACGGCCAGCGAGCCCAGCAGCGAAGCACCCGGGTGCTCGGAAGGAAAGAACGTGCGGCCGAGGTAGACCGCGAACAGCGCATACGTCACGAAGTCGTAGAACTCGAGACCGTTGCCGACGAATACCGCGAATACATCCCGCAGCGGTACGCGCGCGGGTGGGGATCGGTGAAGCGCTGGATTCGAAGCTGTCATGGGCGCCGGCAGTTTCGCACAGCGCCGGGTTTGTGCGCGGTTGGCGCGTTTGCTCTCGCGCTAGCTTGAGGTGCGCAGGCCGGGCATGCGCCGCGCTCCGGAGCGCACGCGTTTCGCGACAGGTGCCGCTCCGCCGCTCGAAGCAAGGCGACCGGCGGCAAGTCGCCGACGGCCTACAATCCACGCTGGACCTGTTTCACGGAAGACGCAATGTCCGCGACCCACCGCCGTTTCGCGCTGCCGCTTGTCGATCGCGGGGTTTGCGGGATTCGCGGTGCTCGGCCTGTTCACCGCCGTCGCACCGGCGCTCCCCGGCAAGTTGCTGAAGCTCCCGAACCTGGCGCTGATCGGCGCTGTGGTATTCGCGATCTTCGCGGCATCGACGCTCGGCCAGGCCGCACTCGAACGGGTGCCGCAACGCTGGACATTTCCCGGTGGCTGCCTCGTGCTGGTTGCCGGCATGGTGCTGCTCGGTATCGCGATCGGGCTGGCTTCGCTCGCACTCCTGGTCGCCTCCGCGGTGGTCGCGGGTTTCGGACGGGGGCTGAGTTTTCGCGCCGGCATGGCGGCGGTGACCGAAGCGAGTTCCGAGGATCGGCGCGGTGAGATCACCTCGACCTTCTTCGTGGCGCTGTACTTCGCGATCTCGGTCCCGGTGATCGGCGTCGGCGTCATGACGAAATTCCTCGGGTTGCGCCTCGCCTGGATCTGCTTCACCGCAGCGATGGCGGCGCTCGCCGTGGTCGCACTCGCGCTGATCGTGCGCAGGCGGGATGCCTCGCGTGCGACGTGATGCATTTCATCGATTGGAAGGAGCGCTCACGCACATGGCGTTGGGGTTCGCAAACAGCGCTCACCCCAACCTACGCGCTACGCGCTATGCGCTGATCGTGCGCAGGCGGGGTGCTTCGCGTGCGACGTGATGCATGTCATCGATTCGAAGGAACGCTTCATCGATTCGAAGGAGCGCTCACGCACATGGCGTTGGGGTTCGCCAAGAGCGCTCACCCGAACCTGCGCGGGTTACTCGCGGGTCCCCGCACCAGCCACCAGCCTGCGCGCCAGAGCCAGGCCAGGATCAGCGCGATCACGACTTTTTCGGCGAGTCCGCGCGGAATGGACCTCACGAGCGCGTAAATCCACAACGCGACAAAGGTGATCGCGGCGAGCGTGAAAGCGGATCGAAAACGCGCACGCCAATGCGTGTCGAGACGCAACCGCCACGATTGCAGCAACATCGCGATGGTGACGCTGAAGAAGGTGACGGCGGCTGCACGCACGTGGATGAAGCCGTGCAGGGTGGGCGGATGGCCCGGAACGTCGGTGAGCTCGGCGGCTGTGACGCACAATGCGATGCCCGCGAGCACGAACAGCAGCAGTGGCGTGGCGCTTCGCGCGCGTCGATCGAGCGCGAGGTACCCGCCGACCCCGACCGCTGCGAGGCCCGGCGCGAGCACGAAGAAGCTGGCTTGCACCATGTCGCCGTACGGGCCCAGCACGTAGAAGCTGAGCGGCACGCCAAGCGGGTTGTAATCGGAACGCAGGAACTGCGCAGCGAGGCACACGATGGCGAACACCGCGACGCCGAGCAGGCAGATCACGCCGAGTGCGCGGGTGGCACGATCGTTGGAGATTCGCGGCATACCTGTTCCTGCACTCGTTGGGTGTCCTTCACCCACGGTCCGTTCCGCGTTGAAGTATGGCAGCGGGCCTTCCTGGAGCACCTGATCCGCGACGGGAATGATCTTGCCCGACCCGTGGATTACGTCCGCATCAACCCGGTCAAACACGGGCAGGCCAGCAAGGCCAGCGATTGGCCGTGGTCATCCATCCACCGTTGCATTCGAAACGGAGCGCTTGGTGCGGATTGGGTGGCCGCACGCTGATCTTCCGGCATTCATGGGCGAGTGGCAGGAATGATGTTGGGGTTCGCAAGGAGCGCTCACCCCAACCTACCGGGCTCGGCAGTTGCAGGTTGGGGTGAGCGCGCTTTATGCGAACCCCAACATCGGCGTTCGTCATTGCTGGGCTGCGTTCTTGGCGAATCCCAACGACACCACACGGAAATGATGGATTACGTCGACACCAACTTGGTCAAACCTACCGGGCTCATGGGTGAGTGGCAGGAATGATGTTGCAGTTCGCAAGGAGCGCTCACCCCAACCTGCCGGGCTGGCTGTCGCGCAAACCTCCACGCTCCGTTCACCCGCGGGACGTAGAATGCGTCCGTCGTTCTCGGGCTGGGCAGGGAGTGCGCCGGATGGGCTGGATCAGGCTTTGCATGGTCTGGTGTGCCGCGTGCGGCGGCTATCTGCTGTACGTGGGCGAGGTTACGAACCTGCACGAGCTGATCACCGCCGCGGTGCTGGCGACCGGCGCTTCGGTCTGGGCATCCGGAATCCATCGGTGCGGGCGGCGGCGGTTCGCGCTTTCGCTGGCCCACACGGGCGAATGGGCCAAGGCGGTTGGCGCGCTCGGTCCGGCGATTGCGAAGACATTCCTGGTATTCGCGAGGGCCGCGCTGTTCGAACGCTCGCAGGGTCGCCTTCTCGAAATCCCGTTCGATCGCGGCGCCGAAGACAGCCCGCGCGATGCGGCGCGGCGCGCGTCGGCGCTGTTGATCGCCTCGCTCGGGCCGGACAATTTCGTGGTGCGTGCGAAGCCGGAACACGATTGCGTCCTGATGCACGCAATCCTGCCCGGGAACGCGTCGCGCGATCCGCGCTGGTTGAATTCGTGAGCGCCTGGTTGCTCGCCGCGATTGGATTGCTGCCGCCGCTGATCGCAGCGGTGGTCTGCGCGGGCCGTGGCGGCGCATCTGCGCGGCTGATCGCGCTCCAGTTTGCCGCAGCGCTCGTGGTATTCCTGCTGGTGCTGCTCGAGTATGCGTTCGTGCAACCCTCGTTGCTCAGCCTTGCGCTGACCCTGGCGATGCTGGGATTGCCGGGGATGTTGGTGTTGGCGCTGTTCCGGGAGCGCTGGCTGTGAACATCGCGGTCGACGCGCTGCTGGCGTTCGCGGTGCTGGTCGCGTGGATCACGACGGCCGCGTTCCTGCGGTTTCGCTCAGGCTACGACCGGCTGCACGCGGTGACGTTCTTCAATCTGGTCGGCGGCGGCGCGACCACCGTCGCAGTCATCGTCAGCGACGGCTTCACGGCGCGCACCTTCCAGTGCGTGTTGATCTGGCTGGTGGTGGCATTCGGCGGCGCACTGGTCTCGCATGCGCTGGCCCGCGCGGTGCGGGTGCGCAGCAGGGACCGTCCGTGAACTGGTTGATCGGCATCGTGCTGCTGACCAGTGCACTGTCGGGACTGCTGGTGGTGGTCTCACGGATTCCCCGGCGTCAGATCTACGCGCTGGGAGTGAACGGCGTGGTGCTCGCGCTGCTGTTCTTCGTGCTGCAGGCGCCGGACGTGGCGTTTTCGGAAATCGCGGTCGGTACGGTGATCGTGCCGCTGCTGTTCCTGATCACGCTGGCCGCCGTCGCGATGAACAAGACCCGCCGATGACGGCGCACTGGCGACTGGCATTGCTGGTGGCGGCGCTGATCGTGCTGGCGATCGCGGCCGCGCACGTGATCCTTGCGCTGCCGGGGTTCGGCGATCCGTTGTCGCTGTACGGCCCGACCGTGAACGCGCTGGCGCCGCATCTGCGCAACGTGTCGAATATGGTGACGGCAGTGAACTTCGACATCCGCGCGATCGACACGCTCGGTGAGGAAAGCATGCTGATCTGCGCCGTCACCGCGACGGTGATCCTGCTGCGCGGTCATCGCGGCGAGGATCTCGCAGAACGCGCCGGTTTTTTGCGGGACCGCGAATGGCTGGAGCGCTCCGACGCGACGGTGCTGACGTGCCGGTTGATCGCGACGGCGCTGTTCCTGCTCGGTGTGTATGTCGTGTTGCACGGCACCGTGACGCCGGGAGGCGGCTTTCAGGGCGGCGCGATCTCGGCCTCCAGCTTCGTGCTGATCTACCTGTCGGACGGCTATCTGGCGTGGCGGCGCATGTTGCAGTCGAAAGGGCTCGTGGTTGCCGAGGGTACCGGAGCGCTGGTGTTCGTGCTGGCCGGCGCGATTCCTCTGGCCTTCGGCTACGCGGCCTTGCAGAACGTGCTGCCGCTCGGCACTTGGAAGGACCTGTATTCCGGCGGCCTGATGGTGGTGCTGAACGCGGCGGTCGGCGTCGCGGTGATTGGCAGCTTCGGTGTGCTGCTGCTGGAATTCATGGAGGAGACGCGCGCACCGAAAACCGACGACGTCGAGGACGAGGAGGACACATGAACGTACTGGCCTGGTGCGTAGCCGCGTGGCTGCTGGGAATCGGAATCTACGGCATCGTGACCTCGCGGCACTACGTGCACCTGATCGGCTGCCTGACGGTGTGCCAATCGGCGACCTACGTGTTGCTGCTGGGCATCGGTTACCGTTGGGGTGCGGGGCCGCCGATCTTCTACGACCATCCACCGGGCACGCCGGCCGTCGACCCGGTGATGCAGGCGCTGGTGCTGACCGACATCGTGGTCGGCGCGGCGATGACCGCACTGCTGCTGGCAATCGCGTTGCAGGTGCACAAGCGGCGCGGCACGCTCGACCCGAATGATTTGCGGCCGTTGCGGCCTCTCGATTGATGGATCTCGCGCACGAGCTCGTGCCGCTGACGGTGATGATACCGCTCGGCGTTGCGTTCCTGCTGCTGGTGCTGTCGCAGTGGCTGCCGCCGCGCAGCGCGGATGCGACCGCCATTGTGGTGTCGCTGGTGCTGGTCGCGTTGTTGGGATGGCTGGCGGTCCCGGCCTTGCACGGCCCGATCGTGTACTGGTTCGGCGCATGGACGCCCGCGGTTTCCGGGAAACCCGGCGTGGTGCTCGGCATCGCGTTCTCGGTGGATCCGGCAAGTGCGGCCGTCGCCGCGTTCTGCGCGCTGCTGTTCGCGTCCACGTTCGTGTTCGCGTGGGGGTATTTCGACAAGATCCACGCGCACTTCCACGTGATGATGCTGCTGTTCCTCGGCGCGATGATCGGATTCTGCCTGACCCGCGACTTGTTCGACCTGTTCGTGTGGTTCGAATTGATGGGCATCGCGGCGTTTGCGCTGACCGCGTATCCCCTGGGCAAGAGTTCGCTGGAGGGCGCGCTCAACTTCACGGTCACCAACGCGCTCGGCAGTTTCCTGATGCTGGGCGGCGTGGGTTTGTTGTATGCACGCACCGGCACGCTGGATTTCGTCACGATGGGGCGCGTGATCGCGGCGGCGCCGCCCGATCCCGTGATCGCCGGCGGCTTCTGCCTGGTCGCCACGGCGCTCCTGACCAAGGCCGCGATCGTGCCGTTCCACATGTGGCTGTCTGATGCGCACGCGGTCGCGCCGACTCCGTTGTCGGTGATTTTTTCCGGCGTGATGGTGAGTGTGGGTCTGTTCGCGTTGCTGAAACTCATCGCGATCGTCTTCGTCGGGGATGCACAGGTGATGATGCTGGTGCACGTCGGCTTGTTCTGGCTCGGCATCGCCACCGCGTTCGTGGGCGGCCTGATGGCGTGGGCGCAGCGGCACCTCAAGCGCCTGCTGGCGTTCTCCACCATCGCACACCTCGGCATCATGCTGATCGCGGTGGCGATGGTGAGTTCGATCGGGGCGCGCGGGTTTCTCGTCTATCTGGTTGGCCACGGACTGGTGAAGGGCGCCTTGTTCATGATCGCCGGCATTTTTCTCGCACGATTCAATTCGGTGGACGAACTCGAGTTGTACGGCAAAGGCCGACGCCTGTGGCCGGTGGGAGTGGCCATGGGAGTGGCGGGGTTGTTGCTCGGCGGGCTGCCTTGGGGCCTGATGCACGACGCGACCGACGCGGTCCACGCAAGCGCTCACGGTGGGGCGGCGATCGCCGCGGTCATCGTTGGCACCGCGCTGACGGGTGCGGCGGTGCTGCGCGCGGCCGGACGCATCTTTCTCGGCCGCAGCGGTGTGCCGGGCGTGGAGTTGACCGCGCCCACCGAACGCGAGCGCGAAAAAGGCGATCGTCCCTTGTGGTTGATGCTGTTGCCGTGCGCGGTGATGCTGGGCATCGCGCTGCTGCCGTCCGGGCTGGCGGGTTCGTTCATTCGCCGGGCCGCGGCGGCCCTGGTATCCGGCCGATCGTCACCCTCGGGCGGTGCGGAGATCGCCACGGCGATCACCTTCGCCTTGACGATCCTGATTCCGGCGGCATCGTTGCTGCGGCAGCGGCCGACGCGCAAGCTCGCGCGCCTCGCCGCGGGCGTCGAAGCGGCTCCGTTCAAGGCGTTGCAGATCCTCCACAGCGGCCGCGTCACCGACTATGTGGTATGGATGATGGTCGGGCTGGCGGTGCTGGCGGGCGTGTTGAAGTTTGGTTGAGGCCCGATTCGCGTCCCGATCTTTGGTGGAGCAATCCATAGAGCGTTCGCCTCGGATGCCAATGAGGGAACTTTTACCACGGATTGACACGGATCACACGGATCGAAAGCTTTTATCCGCGTTCATCCGCTTTGATCCGTGTCCAATGCTTTTGCTCTTGAGTCATGATTCGGAAAGAGCGTTTTTTGCCACGGATTTACACGGATAAAAGCGGATAAAAGCAATATCCGCGTTCATCCGCTTTGATCCGTGTGCAACGCTCTTGTTCTTGGGTCATGATTCGGAAAAAGCTTTTTGCCACGGATTTGCACGCGAATCAGGTGCGCCTATGCCTGATACGGAATCGCCTGCCGCATGAAGGTCGCGACATCGATGTTCGACCCGCACACGATCACGCCGACGCGGTTGCGATCGAGCCGCTCGCGCAACGGCCCGCACAGCGCGGCGGTGGCCGCGGCGCCGGCGGGTTCGACCGCGAGTTTCATTTCGTGGAACAGCAATCCCATGGCGCGCTGCATCGCTTGGTCGGGAACGGTGACGATCGCGTCGACGAACCGGCGCGCGACGCCAAAACTGTAGGGCAGGGCGTACGGCGCGCCGAGGCTGTCCGCGATGGTGTTCACTTTCTCGATCGACTGGGGTGAGCCGGCCGCGAAGCTCCGCGACATGCTGTCGGCGCCATCGGGTTCGACGCCGAACACCATGCACTTCGGCTGCATTTGCTTTATTGCACAGGCAACGCCGGCAATGAGGCCGCCGCCGCCGATCGGCATGATCACGGCGTCGAGGTCCTGCACCTGGCTGCACAATTCGTAGCCGACCGTCGCGGTGCCCAGCACGGTCAGTTCACCTTCGAAGGGATGGATGAAGGTGCGGCCCTCCTCGCGCTCGATACGATTCACCTCGTCGAACGCAGCATAGACGTCGTCCGCCAGCACGACTTCGGCACCGTACGCCCGGCACAGCGCGACCCGGGCACGGTTGGCGGTTTTCGGCATCACCACTTTCGCCGTCGTGCCGATCGTGCGCGCCGCGAACGCGACGGCGATCGCGTGGTTGCCGGCGCTGACGGCGGTGACGCCGCGTTGTTTTTGTGGGCCCGACAACGCCAGCGCGTTGAGCAGCGCGCCGCGCGCCTTGAAGGTGCCGGTGTACTGGAACAGTTCCAGCTTCAGGAACACTTGGGTGTCTTGGCCGGCAGCGCGCTCGATCGCGTCGCCCCGCCAACGCCACACCGGGGTTTCGCGCACGCGTTCGCCCAGCCGCTCGCGTGCTGCGCGGATGTCGTCGAGGGAGGGGAAGTTGCCAGCTTCGGTCATGGTTCATGGCACTCCCGGCACCGGAACGCGCTTGGTGCCATCCAGTTCCGCAGCGGTCTGTTCGATGTTGTGGCGTGCGAAGTACTTGAACCAGCTCCAGTCACCATACTGCTTCTGGAGCTCTGGCAGCACCGCGTTCACAAGCGCGTCGCCGGACTGGCCGGATTGCTGCGCGTCCGCCACGTCTTTCCGCAACGCGACGAGATAATCGCGGAATGCCCGCACGTCCGCGGCGTTGCCGATGTCGCCGTGGCCGGGAACGAAGGTCGCATCGGGGTAGTCGCGGAGGTACACGTCGTTGCTGGCGATTTGCTCGCGGGTGTTGGCGTCGATCAGGTTGGGCAGCGTGTGGTTCCAGAAGATGTCGCCGGTGAACACGACCCTGGCATCGTGAATCACGACGGTGGAATCGCTGCCGGTGTGGCCTTCGAGGACACGTACCACGATCTTGCGATTGCCGAGCCAGACCGTGATTCCGTGCCTGTAGGTCACCGACGGCAAGCCCAGCGTCGCGACGAACCGTTTCTGTTCCGCGGTTGGATGGGCGCCGAAGAATTTCAGGTTCCGGGTACGCTCCCAGGTACGTACGTTCTGCTGCGCCATGACCACGGCGCCGGCTTGCGCGAACACGTTGTTGCCGGCTGTGTGATCGAGATGGTAATGCGTGTCGATCACGTACTTGATGGGCTTGTCGGTCTTCGCGCGGATCGCCGCCAGCATCGCTTTGGCCGCGGCAGGATCCTCGAAGGTGTCGATCACCAGCACCGCATCCGGACCGATCACGAAACCGGCGTTGGCACCGGCCTTGCTCTTCGGCGGCGAGATCGCCGCCCACACGCCGTGGCCGAGGTCGTGCAGCGTGAAATAGTCCTGCGCCGCGAGCGCGGGCGCGGTCGCACAGCATGCGCCGACCAGGAAAGCCAGGACAACCACAGGTTTTCCACGCATGGGACTTCCTCTGGCGCGGCCGCGGACGAATTCCGATTGCGCCAGTGTAGGGCGATGCCGCCTTGCGTGGGGCGTCATGCATCGATCAACGCGGCTCGCCTCGCACCAGCCGCCACGCGGCGCGCCACAGCCACAACAGCACCAGGCCGATGAACACCTTCTCGCCGATACCGCGCGGAATCGGATGGAACAACGCGTACACCCAGAAGTAGACGATGGTCACACCGGCAATCGCGACGGCGTCCGGGAAGTGCTTGCGCCAGCGCGGGTCGAGGCGGAAACACCACGATTGCACGACCATGGCGGTGGTGACAAGGACGAACGTGCTGAACGCCGCCCACATGTGGATCTTGCCGTGCAGCGTCACCGGCCACGGTGTGGTGTCGGTAACGAAAGCTCCGACGAAGCACAATGCCACGCCGGCGGCGACGAACAGCGCCAACGGGATCAGGCTGCGCGCGCGCCGCCCGAGCACGAGATACCAGCCGACCCCGAGCGCAGCGATGCCAGGCGCGGGGGCGAAGAAGCTCGCCTGGACCCACACGCCCCAGCGACCGATCACGTAGATGCTCATGGGTGTGGCGATCCAGCTGAGGTCGGTGCGCAGGAACTGCACCAGGATGCAGATCACGCTGATCACGGCGACGCCGATCAGCGTGACGATGCCGAGCGCGCGGGCAACGGGGTCGACACGAGTCAGCCCCCCGACGTTGGCCACTCCGGCACCGACGGTGGGCCCGGCGCCGACCGGCTCGGCGCCGACTGTTGGCGGATGCTCGTCGTCCATCGCGCTGCGTTCCGTGCGGTTGCGAATCAGGATGGGTTGCGCCCGCGCGGATTGGGCGCTGACGCGGAGGCCCGGGAGCGATTCCCGCGCCCGCCATTTCGAGGCGAGCGGTTTGAGGGCAGGGAGGGACAGGTTTCGCTCATGGAGATCGCGCGGAACCGTTTGCAGCGGCGCGCGAAGCCATCATACGCGGCAGCCGTAGGCAGTCCGTGAATGTGCGTCATGGTGTTTGCCTGCCGGTCGCTTTCCGCTCGCTGGGAACGATTACCGCCAGGCCGGTGCCGACCGCGGCAAGCACGGCGCAGATCGCGAATGCAACCGCAAACGCCGACTGGTACGGGGCGCTCGACCCGGTCACGTGTTGCGACTTCATGATGATCGCCGCGATCTGCGCCCCGATCCCGCCGAAGACGAGCCGCGTGAGGCTGTTGAAGGCGTTGGCGATGCCGGTCTGGTGTTCGCCGACGGCTTGCGTGACGAACACGCCCGCCGCGCCGATCGACAGGCCGAATCCGGTCCCGACCAGAAACAGCCAGACCGCGAACTCGTAGGGTTCCTGGTGTACCGTCGCGAGCAACGCAGACGCGAGCACCAGGATGCCGAGACCCGCGACAAACGGCCACTTTCCGCCGATGCGCCGGCCCAGCACGCCGCCGAACGGGCCGGCCCACAACACGCCGACTCCGACCGGCAGCAGGAACAGGCCGATCGCGGTCGGATCGGCAGCGAAACCGTATTGCATGTGTCGCGCGACGTGTGGCGCGAGATGGCGTGGCACCTCGACGAAACGCGGCACCAGAAAGAACGTGCTGAATGCGACGTAGCCGGCGAGCCCCGATCCGAGGTTCGGCAGGAGCACCTGCGGCCTGGTGAGGATGCCGATATCGAGCAGCGGCTGCTCGGCGCGGCGCTCCCGCCAGATCCACAGCGCGAACAGCACGGCGAACAACGCGAACCCGCCGATCACTTTCCAGCCGAGCATCAGCAAGAAGGTCAACGAAATGATCAGCATCGCGAGCGAGGCGCCGAGCAATGCGACCCCCGGATAGTCGACCGACACGTCGTGGCGTTCGGGCGAACGCGGGACGAACTTCGCGACCAGCGCGGCCACCACCACCATGAGCACGGCTTCGGCGAAGAAAATATAGCGCCACGAAAGCAGTTGCGTGATCAACCCGGAGAACCCGAAGCCCAGGCTCGAACCCACCCCGAAAGAGCCGACCAGCACGCCGATCGCCACGTTGAGCCGCTCAGGTGCCTCGTCGCGCATCACCGCGAAGCTCAGCGAGAACAGCGCGCCGCCCGCTCCCTGCAACGCACGGAAGATCACCAGCACGATGAAATTCGGCGCCATCCCCGCACCGATCGCGCCGATGAAGTAGATCGCGAGCGTCACCAGCAGCATTCGCTGCTTGCCGCGTGCGTCGCCGTACTTGCCGATCAACGGTGCCGCGACCGCGGCCACGATCAGGAATCCGCTTTCCAGCAGCGCGCTGGAGGTGGTGCTGGCGCCGGACAGTTGTCGCTGGATGGTCGGGAGGACCGGCAGCACGCCGGTCTCCTGGAAGGCGAAACTGGCTGCCATTACCCCGAGGACGGCGAGCGTGCGCTTCCAGTGCGACCGATCCGCGGCATCTTGCATCCGGCCATGCTATGCGGCGCTGGCTGCGCGATGGCTGAATGCGGTCAGAAACGCAGGAAATATGGCACGACCATCAGCGCGATGCCGACGATCACCGTCACGACCGAGCCGGATACGAACCACGGATAGACCATCAGCGCGATGCCACAGACCAGCGGCATGATCATCGACTGGCGTTTGCCATAGATGAAGTACCCGACGCCGACCGCGCCGAACAGCATGCCCCACACGATCGATACAACGCTACCCATGTTGCGCTCGTCTTGCGTGGAACGGCAGCGGCCACCACGAGCGTCTGCGCATCGTCATCCCCATCACGGCATGGAGCAGTCCGCATTGTGGCACGGTGGCGAGCTACGCACCCGGGCAGGTGTTTATTGCGCCGTGGTCTCCCACTGCTGGATCGCCGGCAGCATTTCCTCGCGGTACTGCTTCGGAATCCTGGCGTTCGGGTACGCCTGGTGGTACATCGCCCAGGCATCCTGTTGCATCAGCCAGTTGCGGTTCTTGCCTTTGGCGAACACGGTGGAATGCGTCTTGCCAGGACGGAATTGCACTTCGGCGTGCGCGCCAACTTTTTCCAGGACGTCCTTCAGCAGCTCTGCCGATTCGTTGAGATAGAACGTGTCGGCGGTGCCGACGATCACGTGGATCTTGCCGTCCAGGTCGGGTTTCAGTTCCGGCCATTGGGTCTCGATGCGATGCGCGATGTCGTAGTGGTCGCGCCAGTATGCGACGACCTCCGGATTTACCTTGCCGGTGGTGCGGTTGAACATCTGCTCGGGGCGTCCCCCGGGTCCCCGCGGCGAAAATACGTAATCGAACGAGGCCATCTGGCCACCATAGGGGCCGAGCACGCGTTCGAGTTGCGCGAACTGCTTGAACGTCGCAATCACCTTGCCGTGCGCGCGCACCAACGGGTTCAGCTTGCCGTCCGGTTTGTAATAGACGTTGGCGTTGGGCGCATACAAGTCGGCCCCGGTGAAGTTGTGGAAGTCACTGGGATCGGGCGAGATCGACCAGGTGCCGCCGAAGATTTTCGGATAGCGCACCTGCAACCGCAGCGTGGCCCAGCCGCCGGACGAATGGCCGGTGAGGAAACGGTCGGCCGGCTTGGCCAGCGTGCGATAGGTCGCGTCGAGGTGCGGGATCAATTCGGCGGTCAGGGCCGTGCCCCACGGGCCGTTGTTGACCGAGTC
Source organism: Rhodanobacteraceae bacterium (assembly GCA_050738055.1). GTDB lineage: Bacteria > Pseudomonadota > Gammaproteobacteria > Xanthomonadales > Rhodanobacteraceae > 66-474. The sequence goes on along the minus strand of JBOHYT010000009.1, from coordinate 6,261 downwards.
GGCGAACTCGTGCGTGCCGCGGGGCGAGGCCTCGTTGAGCAGCACCCAGATCATCGGCGGCATTTCGCCCTTTTGCATCTGTGCATGGAACGACGCCGCTTCGAAGGTCAGGTCCGGCAAGATCGCGCCGAAGCCCATCGTGTAGTACACCGTCGGATAGCGTTGGTCAGGGTGCTTCGCGTAGCCCGGCGGCAGCAGGACCCAGCCCTGGATGTGCATCGGGCGACCCCAGAATCGGGTCAGTGCCGGGCTCAGGAAATCGATCACGCGGGTGTGCGGTTTCGCGTCGTGCATGGCCTGGGTCAGCTTGGCGCGATCCTTGGCCGGTATGAATTTCGGGACCGTCCATGGCTCGGGCATGTACGTCAACGTGCGCGTCAATTCCAGCGTGGGAATCGTGGCCCCGTCACCGAAGGCCACTTCGCTCACGCCGCTGACCAGATCGCCGGCGGTGCGCCCGGAATAGTTGTAGTCGTGGTTGACATCCAGCACGGCCTGCATGTCGTAGTTGCCGGCCGCGAGTTTGGAAAAGCCTTCCGGGAACGCCAGCGCGTCGGCGTCGATGATCACGGAGGCGCCGGGCGCGAGGTCGATCACGTCCATCGCCGCCACCGCGGTCTGGGTCGGGCGAAACTCGCTGGTCTCGACTTTGGTGACCTTGCCGCCCTTGGCCTGCGCCTCGGCGTCTTTGGCCGGCAGCGCGAACAGCAGCAGTCGCCCCGAGACCGGCTGCGTATGGCTGTTGTCGAGCGTGACGCGGAACAGCCGGTGTGGCGCCGGCGGCGCAGGCGCCTGCGCGGCCAGCGCCATTGGCGCGACCAGCAGGAACAGCAGTGACCACAAGCTTGAACGTGTGCGCATGACGGCCCCACTGACCGCGAATACATCATGATGGTCGACGCGCATCCCATCGCGTCGGCCGGGACGGCTACTTTGCGGCGCCGACCGTGAAGGTATTGTTCGAGCGATTGACGTCGGGCAATACCTGATCCGGATCGATCGTTGCACTCCGGATGCGCTTGCTGCTGTTCGGCACCGCGACATCGAATTGCGTGTGTTGCATCCAGGTCGCGACCGGGACGCGCAGTTCGGTCGTCGTGCCGTCATCGAACGTCACGCTCAGCGTCGCCGGCATCGCGAACCGGTCGAGGTTCGCGACCGTGACCAGCGCGCCCTTGGCCGGGTCGTCGTCGACGTATTTCACGCCGGTGACCGCAAGGTCGAGCTTCCAGTTGTGCGCAAACCAGCCGCGCCAGAACCATGAGAGATCCTCGCCCGCGGCACTGTCCATCAGCCGGAAGAAATCCGACGGCGAAGGGTGCTTGAACGCCCAGTCGCGGGTGTACTGACGGAATGCCGCATCGAAACGTACGTGCCCCAGGATCTGGTCACGCAGCAGGGTCAGGCCGTAGGCCGCCTTGAAATAGGTAATCGGATGCCGGTATTTCTCCTGGATGGCGTCGGCGCGCGTCAGAATCGGCGGCGCGTCGGGCTGGTCGAATACGTCCTTGATGATGTCCTGCGCGGGGTCGCCGGTGAAGGGGGCATATTCGCCATCCTTCTTGGGCGCGTACTGGCCATCGTGCGTGCTGCCCCACTCCGCGTGCGCCAGGGCATCGACAAACGTATTGAAGCCTTCGTCCATCCACGCGTGGCGGCGCTCGTTGGAGCCAACGATCATCGGGAACCAGCTGTGCCCGAACTCGTGCACGCCAAGCATGAACAGGCCGTAGCCCTTGGCCTTGTACCAGTCGAACACGATGCCGGGGTACTCCATGCCGCCGGCGATACCGGCTTCGGCGACCGCGTTCGGCCACGGATAATCGAAGCCCGTGAATTTGGAGAAGAACTCGATCGTGTATTTGACGCCCTGGGTCGAGTCCTGCCAGCCGTCCTTGGCGATGCTCTCGACCGGATACGCCGACTGCGCCAGCGCGTGCTTGCCGTTGGGCAGGTCGATGCGCGCGGCGTCCCACACGTACGCGGCCGACGCGCCGAAGGCGACGTCGCGGGTGTCGTGCATCCGGAAGTGCCAGGTCAGCGTGCCGCCCTGCTTCGGACGGCTTGCGGGGTTGTTGACTTCGTCGGCCGAGCGGATCATCACCGTTTTTTCCGAGTTGCGCGCTTGGTCGAGCCGCTTCTGTTCGGTTTGGGTCAACACGTCCTGCGGATTGACCAGTTCGCCCGAACCGACAACGAGCATGTTCGATGGCACGGTGATCGAGTAATCGAAATCGCCGTATTCGAGGTAGAACTCGTTGTTGAGGTAGGGCGCCGTATCCCAGCCGCGCAGGTCATCGTAGACACACATGCGCGGGTACCACTGCGCGATCTCGAAGATGTCGCCGTTTTTGGTGTGGAACCAGTCGGTGCGGCCGCCGAACTTTCCGGGCACCGTGTAGTGCCACGCGATGTGGACCTTCACGGTGCCGCCGTTCGCGGCGACGGGGTGAGGCAGATCCACGCGCATCCGGGTGTCGGAGACGGTGTAGTGCGCGGTGGTCTTCCCGTTGCCGGTTTCGACCTGCACATCGGTGATCACGTCGCCGTCGGTGTGCTGGTCCGGCTTCGGCGCCCGGCCGCCGGAAAAATTGGCGCGCGCGTCGGTGCGGTAACGGTTCTGGTCCAGTTGCAGCCACAGGTAATCCAGCGCGCGCGGGACGTGGTTGGTATAGGTGATGGTTTCCGTGCCGGTCAGCGTTTTCGACTTCGGATCGAGCGTTGCGTGGATCTCGTAGTCGGCACGGTTCTGCCAGTAGTCCGGTCCCGGCCGGCCGTCTCCCGAGCGGTAGCGGTTGACCGGGTACTGGTATTGGAACGGCGCGAACAGCGCGAGCGGGTCGTACGTCGATGGGGCCGCATGGCTCGCTGCCGGTGCAGCCGGTGCGGAAAACGTGGTGGCGGAAAAAGATGCCAAGGCAAGCGCACACAACCGTGCGTGTTTCATCGGGGTTCCCGTGACGGAGGGTACCGCCACGCGGAGCGATACGCGGCGTCAGTCCGGTCAGGATGCCATGCAATCCCGCGCGGGTCACGATGACCAATGGCACATCAGACGGTCCGGTCGAGGTTGTGGGTTGGCATGCGTCTGGCTGACACTGCGGGTCGGTTGACGGCAGTCAGTCAGCACTTGACAACTTTGAAATACAAAGTACTTTGTATATGCGAACCCAACGAGGACCCGTGTCATGACCACCGATGAAAGTATTCGCGACGACCTCGACTACGTCGCCAGCACTGTACGCCGGCAAGAGAACCAAAACGGCGTACCCGCGATCTACTTCCTGTGGGCTGCGATCACGCTGGTCGGTTTTTCCCTGCCGGACTTCGCACCGCAAGCGGCGGGTCCCTTCTGGTTCTTCGCCGGCATCGGGGGCGGACTGCTGAGCTGGTGGCTGGGCGCCCGCGCCGAACGCAAAAAGGGTATCCATAACAAGATGCTGGGGCGCCGTTACGGGTTGCAGTGGACGATCGGTGGCGTCGGATTTCTCCTCGCGGCCCTGCCGATGTTCGTGGGCCGGGTGAGTCCGGCCGTGGACCCCGCACTGGCCACGGCGCCATTCCTGCTGGTGGGAGGCCTTGTCTACGCGCTGGCCGGAGTCCATCTGGAACGGCCGTTGCTGTGGGTCGGCCTGCTTATGTTGGCGGCCTACGTCGTGATCGAGGCGCTCGCGCCGCCCTACGTGTGGACGATCACGGGTGTCGTGATCGCGCTCTCGCTGCTGTGGTCTGGCTGGATGGCATCCCGCGGTCCGGCGCAGGCGGCGCACTAATGGAAGCGCTCGACGGGCTGGACACGGTGTTCGAAAACCGTGTGCGGCTTGCGATTGGCGTGATGCTCGCACGACACGGCGAGATCAGCTTTGCACGGCTCAAGGAGCAGCTCGACCTGACCGACGGCAACCTCGGTGCGCACCTGCGCAAGCTGGAAGACGCCGATTGCATCGCGTTGCGCCGCGACTTCGTCGAGCGCAAACCCGTCACCTGGTACGCCCTGACCAAGCCCGGCCGGCGCACGCTCGACATGCACCTGCGTGCGCTGCGGGAGATGATCGGCGCCACCGTCGAGCCGCGCAGACGGACGGAGTGACTTGTCCGTCGCCTGCGCGCAGGCTCTCATCGAGCGGTTTGCACGGCATGTGTGCGCAGCGTGCACGCGGCCTACGTGTAGCAGTCGCGATGCGTACGACCGGCGGAGATTCGCAGGCCCGATCAGCCCTTGTGCTTTGCCAGCCGGAGCCAAGTGTCGACCACCGTGTCCGGATTCAACGACACCGACTCGATGCCCTGGTCCATCAGCCATTCGGCAAGGTCGGCGTGGTCGCTCGGGCCCTGTCCGCAGATGCCGACGTACTTGCCCTTGGCGCGCGCGGTCTTGATCGCCATGGAGAGCAATTTCTTCACCGCCGGATTGCGCTCGTCGAACAGCGGCGCGACGATCGAGGAATCGCGGTCCAGCCCCAGCGTCAATTGCGTGAGGTCGTTGGAGCCGATCGAGAAGCCGTCGAAGATGTCGAGGAATTCATCGGCGAGTAGCGCGTTGGACGGCACCTCGCACATCATGATCACCTTGAGCGGCTGGTTGCCGCCGATGCTCTCGCCCTGCACGAGGCCATTTGCGCGCAGCACCTCGATGACTTTCCGGCCTTCCTCCAGCGTGCGGATGAACGGGATCATCACCCACACGTTGTCGAGGCCCATGGCCTCGCGGACTTTCTTGACCGCCTTGCATTCCAGGCCAAAGGCTTCCGCGAACGAGTCATCGACGTAGCGCGATGCGCCGCGGAACCCGATCATCGGGTTTTCCTCGTGCGGTTCGTACTTGCCGCCGCCGAGCAGGTTGGCGTATTCGTTGGACTTGAAGTCGCTCATGCGCACGATCACGGTCTTCGGATACACCGATGCCGCGATGGTGGCGATGCCTTCGGCGAGACGATCGATGTAGAACTCGACTGGGCCCTTGTAGCCCGCGATACGCTCATCGATCTTCGCCTTCGTCTCGGCGTCCTGCTGGTCGTATTGCAGCAGCGCCTTCGGGTGCACGCCGATGTGGCTGGCGATGATCATCTCGAGTCGCGCGAGCCCGATGCCCTGGTTCGGCAGCATCCCGAAATCGAACGCGCGCTCGGGATTGGCCACGTTCATCATGATCTTGAGCGGAGCCTCCGGCATGTCGCCGAGGTCGGTGGTGATGCGCTCGAACTTGAGCTTGCCGTCGTAGATGAAGCCAGTATCGCCTTCGGCGCAGGAAACGGTGACTTCGCGGCCGTCGGGAATCTTCTCCATCCCGTCGCCGGTGCCGACCACCGCCGGGACGCCCAGCTCGCGCGCGATGATCGCGGCGTGGCAGGTACGCCCGCCGCGGTTGGTGACGATCGCCGCGGCCTTCTTCATGATCGGCTCCCAGTCGGGATCGGTCATGTCGGCGATGAGCACATCGCCGTGCTTGAATTCGCCCATCCTGTCCAGTGACTTGATGACGCGGGCCGTGCCTGCGCCGATCTTCTGGCCGATCGAGCGACCTTCCGCCAGCACCTCGCCCTTCTCGTGCAACTGGAAGCGCTCGATCTGGGTTGCGTGGGCGCGCGACTTCACCGTTTCCGGGCGCGCCTGCACGATGTAAAGTTTCCCGGTCTTGCCGTCCTTGGCCCACTCGATGTCCATCGGGCGTTGGTAGTGTTTTTCGATGATGAGTGCCTGCTTCGCAAGCTCCAGCACGTCGTCGTCGCTGATGCAGAACTTCCGGCGAAGTTCCGCGGGCGTTTCCTCGATGCGCACGCGCTCGCCCGGCCGGTCGGAATACACCATCCGCTGCTGCTTGGCGCCGAGACTGCGGCGCAGCAGTGCCTGTTTGCCCGCTTCGAGGGTGGGTTTGAACACGTAGAACTCGTCCGGATTCACCGCGCCCTGCACGACCATTTCGCCGAGGCCGTAGCTGGCGGTGACGAACACCACGCCGCGGAAACCGGACTCGGTGTCGAGCGTGAACAGCACGCCCGAGGCGCCGAGGTCCGAGCGCACCATCAACTGCACGCCGGCAGAAAGCGCCACTTCCTCGTGGGTGAAGCCCTGGTGCACGCGATAGGCGATCGCGCGATCGTTGTAGAGCGAAGCGAAGACTTCCTTGACCTTGCGCAGCACGTCCTCGATGCCGGTGACGTTGAGGTAGGTTTCCTGCTGGCCGGCAAAACTTGCATCGGGCAGGTCTTCGGCGGTCGCGGAAGAACGCACGGCAACGGCGATTTCCTGTGATCGTCCCGG
>JBOHYT010000008.1:0-7940 GCA_050738055.1 Rhodanobacteraceae bacterium | reverse complement strand
TGTATTTCGAGCACCGGAATTACCTGCCGGCGATGCTGCTGTTCTGGCCGATCGGGCTCTGGCTGACACGCCCTCGCACACTGCGCTGGCTATGGGTACTGGTCGCCGCCGGCATCCTGGGGGCGCTGTCCATCCTGACCTTCCAGCGCGCGACGTTGTGGGGCGACGGCCTGCGCCAGGCGCGGGTGTGGGCGGCGATCAACCCGGATTCGGCACGCGCGCAGACCAACGCGGCGCTGTACGACATGGCGCACGACGCGCCACGGCTGGCCGCGGCAAGGCTGCGGCTGTCGATGCCGAAGCACCCCGACGACATCCAGGCACCGATCAACCTGATCGCCGCGGAGTGCAAGCTCGGCGCGGTACGGCCGCAGACGCTGACGCACGCCGAATTCGCGCTGGCGCACACGCGTGTCGGCGGGGAAGCAGCCTTCAAATGGTTCAACGAGGCATTGGACATGGCTAGCCACCACGCCTGCTCCGGCCTCGACTTCGCCGCGTTGCAGGCGACGCTGGATGCCGCGCGGCGCAACCCGCACTGGCGTGACGAGAAGGGGCGCCAGCAGGATCTCGATCACCTGCAAGGCGAGCTGGATCTCGCAGAGGGCAAACCGGACGCGGCGTCGGCTTCGTTCAATCGCGCCCTGGCGGTATCCCCGAACCCGGGCTCGGCGCTGCAACAGGCCGCGTACCTCGGATCGCATGGCTATCCGAAGCTCGGCTTGGCGCATCTGGATTATTTCGCGACGCTGCCGCCCGGCCCAAAACCCGGCATCGGCATGCCGCGCATCCATGCGTGGGTGCTGCGCGAACAGGACTGGTGGCCGAAGGAGACTGCCTATTTGCGGAAGAACCTCGAGCAAGATGCAGCGCAACGACAAGCCGCCACGCGCTAACGGTGCATCGTACCGCGTGGGGCGACGCGCGGTTTGGTCGCCCAGTCCATTCCGGAGCGCAGTGATGGAAATGTCCTCATCCAGACTTTCCCAATGCAGCCGCGCGGGCTGCGTACGAGAGGTCGCCCAACCCCTCTCGGCCCGCGACTCGCGAGCATGAAACCCTAGTGTCGCTGTGATAACGTGAATTGGTGACAAACCACCCAGGCACATCATGAGCCGCTTGACCATCACGCTCGACGAAAGCCGTTACCGCGCGCTCAAGGAGGCATCCGCCCGACGTGGCAAGACGATCGGACGGTTGATCGACGAGAGCTTGGAGTTCTACGGCATCAAGAGCCGCGATGATGCGCTGGAATTGGTGCGGCGCGCGCGCCGCCACAGCAAGTTGTCCGAGCCGGAGGCCTTGGAACTGGCCGTTCAGGAAACCCGCGCCACCCGCCGCGCATGACGTCGGTCGCCGTGGTCGACACCAACGTGGTAGCGGCCGGGCTGATGACCACAAACGACGATGCGCCGACAGCGCGGATTCTCGACGATATGCTGGCGGCGGCTTTCCCATTCGCCGTTTCCGAACCGCTGCTCGCCGAATACCGCGAGGTATTGAACCGGCCGGCATTGCGCAAGCGGCACGGGTTGAAGCAGGCCGAAATTGAATCACTGCAGGCGACTCTGGTGGAAAATGCCATCGTGCTGACCCCCGCTACGGGGCCGATCGCGCCGGATCCTGGCGACCAGCATCTGTGGGATCTGCTGGCGAGCCGCGACGGCTTGTGCCTCGTGACCAACGATCGCCTGTTGTTGCAACAGCCTTCTCCGCCAGCGCGCGTGCTCGCGGCGGTCGAGTTCGCCGAGCAGGGGACGCTTTTGTGAACGCGCGAGTCCGGGTAGAGCCGTAGGGCGGAACCCGCGAAGCGGTTTCCACCGGATTCGCCTTTGGCGGAAGCGGCTGCGCCGATTCCGCCCTACCTAATTTTCGATTCTTGTGAGGGACCAACCGACCGGCGCGTCGGTAGACGTCCGAAAGAAACGAAAACTTCTCCCGTAATATCAATCGGTCAATTTTTGTTTCTTGTGAGCCGTAGGGCGGAACCCGCGAAGCGGTTTCCGCCGGATTCGCCTTTGACGGAAGCGGCTGCGCCGATTCCGCCCTACCTAATTTTCGCCGCGAAAAGGGGTCAGGTTCATTTTTCAGGAAGCGCGACGGAAAGCCCGTTCGCGTCGCGGAAAATGAACCTGACCCCTTTTCGCCTTTTCGCTCACCCCTTTTTGCCCTTCGGAAGTGTTGTAGCATGAACAACAACGCTGTCATCTGGGCAGAGGTGGAATCGTGAAAACGGTATTGTTTGAGATCTCGTCGCCACGCGTAGCCATCGAGCGGATCGCCACGCAACTCGAAAAGCACGGGTATCCGAACCACGCGCGCATCACGTTCCGCTCCCCCGAGTCCATGGCAAGCGTGCTGACGCCCACCCGCTGGACGATCATCCAGGCCATGACCGGCACCGGGCCGACAGGTGTGCGCGAGCTTGCCCGTCGCGTGAAGCGCGACGTCAAGGGCGTCCACAACGACGCCAATGCGCTGATCACCGCCGGCATCATCGATCGGACAGAAGACGGCAAGTACCTGTTTCCGTTCGACGCGGTGAAGGTGAATTTCGAGCTGCGGTCCGCGGCGTAAGGTGCATCACGCGCGCGAATGGCGAATGGAATCCGCCGTGCCGTTCTACTTGAGTCCCAGCCGTGGCTTGTCGCTCCGCTCGCGCAACAGGCCGATCAGCGTTTCGAGCACGATCAGGCGTTCGCGCGTGTCGGCCGCTTGCGCATCCATGCGATCCACGCGTGCGCCAAGTGCGCGTACCCGCTCGTCCATGACGACGGTTTCGCGGATGCCTTTCAGCACATCGGCGAGGGTGCTCATGCCTGCGCCAGCCACTCGGCCGCCAGCGCGCGCGCTTTTTCCACGGCCTCGCGTTCACGTCGCGGCCAATCCTTTTCGCGCGCCGCCATGTTGGCCAGCGCGGTATCCAGGGCTTCCCGGGCCGAAGCATTGGATTCGTGCAGCATGGTCACCGCGGCCTGCAAGGCGTCCTCCTCGTCGCGGCGGGAGGCCAACGCCGCACGTCGGACCAGTTCTCCGACCGATACCTTTTCACGCCTGGCGCGAGCCTCGAGCGCGCGCTTCTCCGCAGGTTCCATCAGAACTGTCACGCGTGCTGTTGCTGGCATCGTCGTTCTCCCAAGCCGGGCGGTGGTAGTCACATTGAAATACGCATTGTAACATGCGGCTGCCGTAGCGAGGGTTGCCGGCTCCGCCGCTGTGCTCCTTGAGCCGGCCTACGCACCTGGCGCGCACGCTGGATCGCTTGCTGTGAGGCCGATCGACACAGCCTCGATGCTGCGTCCGATTGACGTGTGCCGCAGCATGGCCCAGAATGACCACAAATATGGTCACCAAAGCACGACATCATGCCGACTACCACGGTTTCCCTGCGCGATGCGAAGGCCCGCCTGAGCGAGCTTGCCGAGCGCGCAGCCGAAGGCACGGACATCATCATCGCCAAGCACGGCAAGCCGACGGCGCGACTTACCACGCCGCGGCGCAAGCGCAAGCCGGTGCACATCGACGCACTACGGGCACTGGTGCGAAACATGCCGAAACAGCCGGAGGGTGCAGGTCGCGCCTTGCGGCGGCTGCGCGGGCAATCCCGCTACTGAGTCGTGTCGTATCTCGATACGAGCATGCTGGTAGCGGCCCTGACGCGTGAGTCACGCACCACGGCCGCGCAGCAATGGCTGGCGATCCAGTCGCCGGAAACCCTCGTCATCAGTGACTGGACGGTCACGGAATTTTCTGCTGCGCTCTCGATGAAAGTCCGCATGCGGCACCTTGACGCGACGATGCGTGCAGACGTATTGGCGATGTTCACCACGCTGCAGCGGGAAACACTTACGGTGCTGGCGGTTACCCGGCAGGACTTCCAGGCAGCGGCGCGATTCGCCGACCAGCATTCCTCGGGACTGCGCGCCGGCGATGCACTGCACCTCGGGATCGTCGCCAATCACGGCGAGCGTCTGTTGTCGCTGGACCGCGTGCAGGTGCAAGCCGCACTCGCGGCCGGCATCAGCGCACGGTTGTTCTGACACGATGTTGGCGATGTTCCCGCGGCGTGCGAATCGGGCCTTCCGGCCCTCCTACACCTTCCGTCGAACCGCAGTGAGCGTGCGGGGAGTGGCATGCCGCGCATCCATGCGTGGGTGCTGCGCGAACAGGACTGGTGGCCGAAGGAAACCGCCTACCTTCGCAAGAATCTGGAAGCGGACGCGGCGCACCGACAGGCCGCCACGCGTTGACGATGCATCATGCCGCGTGGGGACGACGCGCGGTTTGGTCGCCCAGTCCATGCAGGAGCGCAGTGACGGAAATGTCCTCATCCAGGCTTTCCCAATGCAGCCCGCGCGGGCTGATCCGGCATTCGGCGCGCTGCGCCCGCGTGCCGCCGAGCAGGCGCGGAAACCACGCCAAGGGAACGCCCAAGGTCCGGCCATCTGCCAACTCGACCCACATACTGTCCTGGTCGAAGCGTACCGATTTGGCCCTAACCGAAGTACTCATTCCATGCCCTCACGATGCGGCCTTGATTGCGCGCGACGACATCGAGCAACTCGCGCAGTGTTTTCGCATTGAAGCCGTCATTGTACGCGACGCTGACAGCCGGCTCGATCCACAGCTTCGCTTCGCAGTCATCCTTGCCCACATGAACATGGATCGGCTCCCGCGGAGATCCTTCGTTCGAGTAGAAGAAAAACCGGAAGCCACGTTGGCGAAAGACGACTGGCATGGCTTTCCCGCGGCGGCCAGCGGCACTCGCCTGCAAGCTAACATGGCGCAACGCGCGATCCAAGGGTTGTTTCGATGCATTTGAATGACGGCGTCCACAAATGGTTGCCGTGGCTGCTGCTGGCCGTCGCGGTGGTCGCGACCGGAGCGCGATCTGTGATAATGAAACCGGCAAAATCCCGATGGCACGAACCATGAGTCTCTCCCGCACGCGAACCCTCGATCCGGCGACAGCACGGGCAGTGGAGGCTTTCCTCGCAAAGGCGTCTGCCCGCTTGCCGGTAGAGGACGGAATCCTTTTCGGCAGCCGCGCCCGCGGCACTGCGCGGCACGATAGCGACGCAGACGTGGCGATCATCCTGCGCGGGCCACGCGAACCATTCGTGCAAACAAAACTGGAAATGGCGGACCTTGCATTCGATGCGATGCTGGAGACAGGCGTACTCATCCAGCCGCTGCCGATCTGGGGCTCGGAATGGAACAATCCGGATTCGTGGTCGAACCCGGAACTGCTGCACAACGTGAAACAGTCGGGGATTCGCGTGTGGCTTTCATTGCAGACCTGATCGCCAAGGCGGAACGGGCTTGCGAATCGGCTGCGATCCTTCTCGAGCGTGGCGACATCGACGGCGCGTGCAACCGGTCGAGCAGATCCACATATGCAGCGACCTGCTTGACGCTGACCTTCAACAGCGTTGAACCCGGACCAGCACCCAAAATGTCGTCATTCCGGGGCCGTCTGCGGCTTTATCGCAGACGGAACCCGACTGCGTTTGCAGGATTGCAAACGCGAACGCCGAAGGCGGCCCGTAGGGCGAGCGCCATGGATGGCGCGAGTCAATCCAGTGACTTTGATCATGCCTCAACGTTGCAAAAAGCCAACGACGCTGGTTCCCGCTTTCGCGGGAATGACGTCCGGGTTCCGGCCGCCAAGAGCGCGGCCGGCCCCGGAATGACGATGTGGTTTGTTGAGCTTCAGCGCAAATCAGGTGCGGCGATGCGCACGTTCGCGGAGAGCGTTTCTTGAACGAAGCCACGTCGCCTGCACCGGCCACAGCCAAAGCCGCGAAACGATCGGCATGGCGTGCATGGCTGCCTTGGGTGCTGCTGGCCATAGCGGTGATCGCCACCGCGGTGGTGTATTGGCCGGGCGTAACTGGCGGCTGGGTGTTCGATGATTTCCCGAACATCGTCGACAACCGCGCGATCCACATCACGCCCGGCAACTCGACGCTGGTCGCGTGGATTGACTCGGCAATCTCCTCGCCCGCCAGCTTCCTGCACCGGCCGCTGGCGTCGCTCACGTTCTCCGTGAACTGGTATTTCGGCGGCGGGAATCCGTGGCCGTTCAAGGTCACCAACATCGTTATCCACTTGATCAACGGCGTGCTGCTGTATTGCATGCTGCGGGCATTGCTGCGGTTGATGGCGTTGCGCAGCAGCATCCCGCCGCGCCTGCGGCGCGCCGACCCCGCCTCCGTAGGAGCGGCGGAAGCCGCGACCGGGGCTGCCCATGTTCCCGCAGCGGACAAATCGGGCCTTCCGGCCCTCCTACACGTTCCGTGGAAACGCAGGGAGTCGGTAGGAGCGGCGGAAGCCGCGACCGGGGCTGCCAGTGTTCCCGCGACGAACCAATCGGGCCTTCCGGCCCTCCTGCACCTTCCGTCGAAACGCAGGGAGAGCGCGGGGAATGGCTTGCCGTTCATCGACGACGCGGCGGCGAAGCGGCTGGCGCTGCTGGTCAGCGTTGCGTGGCTGTTGCTGCCGATCAACCTGATGGCGGTGCTGTACGTGGTGCAGCGGATGGAAAGCCTGTGCCAGGTGTTCGTGCTGGCCGGGCTGTGGGCATACCTGCACGGGCGCTGGATGATGCTGACTGCGGACGACACGCGCCACGACCGTCGCGGGTTTGCACTGGCCAGCGCCGGCATCGTGTTCGGCACGCTGCTGGGGCTGACATCGAAGGAAACGGCGGTGTTGCTGCCGCTGTTCGCGTTCCTGGCAGAAGCGGTGTTGCTGCGGTTCCGGCGCGGCGGCGCGGTCGCATCGCCCCGCGCTGCGCGGAACCCGGCCGCCGTAGGAGCGGCGGAAGCCGCGATCGATGCCAGCGGCGCCGCGACCGTTTCGGGCCTTCCGGCCAGGACTGCGTCGGGCCTTCCGGCCCTCCTACATGGCAGGCAAACCGACGGGGATAGCTCTTTCGGGGACAAGCGCCTGTGGACGCTGTTCACGGTCACGCTGTTCGTCCCGGCCGTGCTGGGCTTTTTGTGGCTGCTGAAAGCTGCACTGTCGCCGGTATCCTGGTCCGGCCGCGACTTCACGCTCGGCCAGCGACTTCTGACCGAGCCGCGCGTGCTGGTCGATTACCTGCACTGGACGATCGCTCCCAACCCCGACGTTCTCAGCCTCTATCACGATGAGATCGTGAAATCGACGGGCATCCTGGCGCCGTGGACCACGCTGGGTGCGATGCTGCTGCTGGCTGCGCTGATCGCGATCGCGGTGTTGCTGCGCAACCGCCGCCCGCTGGTGTCGCTGGGCATCGGCTGGTTCTTTGCCGCGCAACTCCTGACCGCGACCATCGTGCCGCTGGAACTCGTCTACGAGCAGCGCATGTATTTCGCATCGATCGGAGTGCTGCTGGCGCTCGGCGCGCTGGTACTCGGCCTGCGCTGGCGGATCCGCTGGCCGCTGCTGCGCGGTTTCGTCGTGTTCGTCGCGCTGCTGTGGTTCGCGCTCTCCACCAACCTGCGCGCGAAGCAATGGTCGAATCCGATCAGGCTGGCGGTGGCGGAGGCCAACCGCCACCCCGAATCGCCCCGCGCGGTGTACGAAGCCGGACGGCAATTGCTGATCGCATCGAACTATCGGCAGGGGTCGATTCTGACGGCGTCGTGGAAATACCTGCGCGAGGCCGCGGCGATCCCGGGTTCCTCGGCACTGGCCGACCAGGCAATGATCATGATCACCGACCACCAGCACCACGGTGACGATCGCGCATACTGGACCCAGATGACCCGCAAGCTGCGCGACCAACCGACCCGCCAAGAAGACATCTCGGCGCTGATCTCGTTGACCAACTGCTACGGCGCCGGCATCTGCAAGTTCGACGTCGCGAACCTGCAACGCGCCTACCAAGCGGCATTGTCACGCCCCCACCCCATTGCGCGCATCGACGGCGCCTATGCCGACTTCCAGCGCGA
>JBOHYT010000007.1:0-3407 GCA_050738055.1 Rhodanobacteraceae bacterium | reverse complement strand
AAGGTCTGCGGGTTGCGGTCGTAGAGTGGGAACAGGGTCGACTGGATCTGCACCATGATCCGGTGGCCCGGCCGGAACTCGTGGTTCACGGTCGGCAGACGGAACTTGTATTCCTGCACCTTGTTGGCCGGGATCGGCGAGGGGTCGGAAAAACTCCTCCGGTAGCGCCCGCGGAAGATGTCCAGCGCAACCGGGTGCAGGTAGCCGCCCATCGCGGGATCGGTGGGATCGGTTCCCGGATACACGTCGATCAGCTTGACCACGAAGTCGCCATCGGTCCCGGTGGTGCGCGCAAAGATGTCGGCGATCGGTGCGCCTTGCACCCACACGGTCTCGGTCAGAACCGGCGTTGCGTAGCAAAGTACATCGGGCCGATCCGCCACGAATCGCTGGTCGTGCACGAGCCAGGTGCGCCAGCGATCGATGTCCTGCGAAATCGGACGGGGCAGATACGGCACCGGCTTGGCCGGATCGGAAACGTAGCTGTCGTGGCCGCCGGCCGGTTCTTCAAAACCAAGTGCCAGGTTCGACTGCAGACACAGCGGCATGAGCGTTCGTTTGCTCGCCGGCTTCCAGTCCGCAAACTCGTCCCAGCGCTGGGCGACCGGGTTGTAGATCATCGCGCGGGGTAGCGGCTTCGCGAGCGGCGTGCCACGAAGATGGTGATCGAACCACGGGATCATCACCTGCTGGCGGAACTGGGCCGTGCTGTCGCCGGGCCATCTGAGCGGTCCGGTGTTCCAGCCGGCACGGTTGATCTGGCTGTGCCACCACGGGCCGATCACGAGGTGATTGTTGGCCCCGTGGCCGGCTTCCACCAGCGCCTCCCAGGCGTGCACCGCGCCGTAGATGTCTTCCTGATCCCACAGGCCCTGCAGCCAGATCGTCGGAACCTCGGACGGGTGGGCAGCGAGCAGCTTGTCGAGCGCCTGCAGTTGCCAGAAGGCGTCGTACGCGGGATGCGCCGCAAAGCGGTTCCACCACGGCAGTTGCTTGCAGCCGTTGGCGTCGGCGTAGGCGCCCGCCGAGCCCGCTTCGAGGAAGTTGGTGTAGTCGTCGTGGTGCGCGCGCGGGACCCCTTCGCCCTTGCCCTTCGCGCCCATCTGGCCGGTGAAGTAATCGAGGGCCATCTGGCGGAACGCGCCGTAGTGGTACCAGTCATCGCCCATCCAGCCATCGATCATCGGGCTTTCCGGTGCGGCGACTTTCAGCGCGGGGTGCGGGTGCAGCAGCGCCATCGCGACGGTCCAGCCGTCGTAGGACGAGCCGATCATTCCGACCTTGCCACTGGACTCGGGAACGTTCTTCACGAGCCACTCGATCGTGTCCCAGGCATCGGTGGTGTCGTCGGTCTGGGTTGGATTGAGCGGACCCATCGCGGGACGGGTCATGACGTAGTCGCCATCCGACCCGTACTTGCCGCGTATGTCCTGCCACACGAGGACGTAGCGCGCATCAGCCCAGTCCGTGTTGCCGGACCACACCGCGCCGCGCATGTGCGGGCTGTTGCCGGATGAGTTCTTGTTCGCGTCGTACGGCGTGCGCTCCAGCAGGATCGGCAGGTCGCTTTCGCCCTTCGGGGACATGATCACGGTGTGCAGCTTCACGCCATCGCGCATCGGGATCATCACCTCGCGCCGGACGTAGTCGAAGTGGTCCCGTGGCTGCTTCCAGTCGGCCGGAATGTCCGAGCCGGTCTGGATCATGTCGGGTGCGACGCGGGCTGAATTCGGGCTGGATGGTGGCGCAGAATCAGTCGTCATGGTGTCGGGAAAGGGGACGGAGGTGAATGGCATTGCTTGAGCCGTGGCTGGAAGATCTCGTCATTCACGCGAACGGGCGAATCCAGTGACTTCACCGAATTGAAAGGTGCTGGATCCCCGCTTTCGCGGGAATGACGAAGTCAAGCAAGTGCCATTCACCTCCGCTCCTTTTTTGCCTCTTTTGCGGCGCAGCGGAACCCGGGCGCTCTGCGCCGATTTCCTCCGGATTACCTGGCCGGATCGAAATATTCCGTGCCTGCACCGCTCAAAGTTGCGATCCCGCACACCGAATCCGCGTGCGAGAGCGTTGTACCCGTCGCGGACGAAAACCGCAGTGCCGAACATCAGCGCGTCGCGGATGGTCGTTGGCCGTGTGTGCGGGATGGAGCGCGAACTTTAGCCCTTGGCTTTCAACCCCGCAGAGTCGACGCTCTTCACGCCTTTGACGCTCTTCGCAGCGGCGATGGCTTTGTCGACTTCGGTGTCGTTGGCGAGAACGCCGGTCAAGGTGACTACGCCGTTGGTCGTCGTGACGGAGATGTCCGTGCTGCTGACACCCGCGGTCGTTGCGAGCTCGGCCTTTACCTTGGTCGTGATCCACCCGTCCGAGCCGACCTGATTCGAGTCGGATGCGTTCTGTCCGGCAGGCGTGTTTTGGCCCGCATGTGAGCAGCCGGCCATGGCGCCTGCGCCGAGAAATGCGGCCAATGTCAGTGCTGCGATGGTGATCCGTGGTTTCATGGTGTTCTCCGGTGGGGGTTGGAAGGCTCGGATCATTTCCGGTCGTACGGTATCAGCAGCGTCGGATGCATCCCTTCGCATTCAAGCTCCGGCACCGGGTTGCTTGGCAAACGGTAACGATCCCGAGCCCCTTCGGGTCAAGCGGTCCGGCTTTCAACAGCAGCCCCGATCCGCGTGGAAATGGATTCGCCTGACTAGGCTTCGCGTTCGCTTGCGAGGCTGGCCACGCGCCCAGACCATCATTGGGGGCGGTAATAATCCCGTACCTGATTGGCATAGGTCGGGTCGCCCAGACTCGGCCAGTTGTCCTTGTCGAAGCCAGGAGCATTTTTCAGCCGCTCCTTCGACGCGTTCAGAAGCAACTGCTTGTTCTGCTGGTCGACAGTCAGCGCCTCCCACGGCACGGCAAAAAGTTTGTTGCCCATGCCAAGTACACCACCGAACGACACCACGCCATAGGCGATCTTGCCACTCGCGATATCGATCATGATGTCCTTGAGATCACCCAAGGACTCGCCTTGGGGATTCTTCACGTTGTCGCCGGTGAGGGTGGAAGCAGAAAGCAGACGAACGGGCGTATCCATGGTATTGATCCTCCTTGTGAAGGGCGAATGACAGGAGTCGGATCGCCACGAAAGGTGCTGCATCATCAAGCCTGCATGGCTGCCGCTGAACCTGACCCGACCCGACGACCCCGGGGATTCGCAGGCGCCGTGGCGGGCAGATGATGCCGGCTCTGAATTTTTCGAATCGGAGCGCGGGCCGATCGCGATCGGCGTGGTCTTTTGGAGAGCGGGAGCAGCCGTACCGTGTGACGGCCAACTTGCTTCAGTGCTTCTGACGTCGTGTCATCGGTCCGGCGCATCAGTCGGCCGGAAACGCGCACCCGCAAAAAGGGGGCGG
>JBOHYT010000006.1:0-5484 GCA_050738055.1 Rhodanobacteraceae bacterium | reverse complement strand
CAACGCCAGTTCCAATCCCGGCGACGTGGTGCTGGACCCGTTCTGCGGCTGCGGCACCGCGGTGCACGCGGCGCAGAAGCTGGAACGGCGCTGGATCGGGATCGACATCACGCATCTCGCGATCGCGCTGATCGAGAAGCGCCTGAAGGACGCGTTTCCGTATTTGAATCGCGTCAAACCTTCGATACCGGCGAGCGTCGCGCCCGGCGTCGGCGAGCCGGAAGCGCCCGAATACATGCAGCAGTTCGAGGTGATCGGCACGCCGGAAGACCTCGATGGCGCGCGCGACCTCGCGGCGCGCGACAAGTACCAGTTCCAGTGGTGGGCGTGTTCACTGGTCAACGCGCAGCCGTACCAGGGCAGGAAAAAAGGCGCGGACGGCGGCATCGACGGGCTGATCTTCTTCCAGGACGACAAGGGCACGGCCAAGAAGATCGTGGTGTCGGTGAAGGGCGGCGACAACGTCAACGTCGCGATGGTGCGCGACCTCGCGCACGTGGTCGCGCGCGAGAAGGCCGAGATCGGCCTGTTCGTGACCCTGGCCGCGCCCAGCAAGCCGATGGAAGTCGAGGCGGTGAAGGAAGGTTTCTACACTTCGCCATCATTTCGGGGTGAGTTTCCGCGCATCCAGATCCTTACGATCAAGGGACTGTTCGACGGCAGCGAACGTCCGCGAATTCCATCCGACATTGCGCAGGGCGGCCATACCTTCAGGAAGGCGCGCCGCGAGCAGGGCAAGGCGGATCAAGCGGGGTTGTTCTGAGCGCCCGTTGGACGTAATGGCGCCTTGACTGGCAACCTATAAAAATTAGAGGTAATATGGCGAAGCGCAGGGTCAAAGGAAACGTTTCGCGGATGCCGCTGACGCCGGCCATGGCGCAACGGATTGTTCGACGCATCGCACAGGATTCCGCCCGCGTTTTTATCGTCAAGCATGCCATAGCACGCATGCGCACGCGTTCCATCCAGCGCGATCAGGTGCTCGAAGGACTGAAACGTGGCACGATCCATGAAGGTCCGGCACTGGACATCAAGGGCCGATGGCGATTCACCATGCACCACTACTCGGCAGGCGATGAACTGGACATCGTGGCGTCTCTAGATTGGGATGCCGAACGATCCGACGACGTCGTCGTCGCGACGGTTTTCAAGGGTTGATCCATGTATCACTACATTGATTCCGGATTGCGCAACGTGTGGCTGGCCAATGGCTACAATAGCCGGCGTACGCCGTACGGCATCGCGGTCGCCATCGAGAATGTCGATGGCCTGCATCGCGCGATCGGCCGGTGCCTGGCGACGGAAAAGCCCAAACTGACCGGACGTGAATTTCGCTTTCTCCGCAAGGAGCTTGGGCTCTCGCAGGCGGCTTTCGCGGCAGCGGTCGGCAAGGATGCGCAAACCGTTGCATTGTGGGAGAAGGGCAAGACGCGACTACCAGTATGGGCAGATCGGGTGATGCGCAAGTTGTACCTGGAGGCGGTCGGGGGCAATGAAAAGCTGCGCGATCTGCTGGATCGTTTGACAAACCAGGATGAACAGCAGCGTGAAGCGAAATGGATATTTGAGGAGCGCCCCCGCAAGGGATGGTCAACTGCGGTGCCTCGCAAGGCCGCGTGATTGGGCTCGATCGGAGAACGCACATGCCTGACCCCCTGCACGTGATCGTCCTCGCCGCGGGCGAGGGCAAGCGCATGAAGTCGCTGTTGCCCAAGGTGCTGATGCCGCTCGCCGGCAAGCCAATCCTGGCGCATGTGCTGCACACCGCGCGTGCGCTGCGCCCCGACGGCTTGCACGTGGTGTACGGCCATCGCGGTGAGCAGGTGCGCACCGCTTTCGCGCGCGATGCCGACATCCACTGGGTACACCAGTCCGAACAGCGCGGCACCGGGCATGCCGTGCGGCTCGCGCTGCACGACATCAAGGATCCCGCCCGGATCCTGGTGCTGTACGGCGACGTGCCGCTGCTGCGCCCGGAGACGCTTGCCGAACTGGTACATACCCACGCCGAGTTGGCGGTACTGGCGGCCGAACTCGACGATCCTTCGGGGTACGGGCGGGTCTTGCGCGACGGCCTTGGCCGGGTCCGCGCCATCGTGGAGGAGAAGGATGCCGACGAATCCCAGCGCGGGACGTGCATCGTCAACACCGGCGTCACCTTTGCGGCGTCCGTGCCGTTGCGTCGCTGGGTCGACCAGCTCATCGCCGACAACCGCCAGGGCGAGCTGTACCTGACCGACGTGTTCGCGCTGGCGGCCGACGAGGGGGTGCCGGCGGACGTGGTGATGACCCGCGACCCGGTCGAGGCTTTCGGCGCGAGCGATGCGGCGCAGCTCGCGGAGCTTGCCGCGTACCTCAGGCGGCGCGACGCGCATCGGCTGATGCTCGCCGGGGTGCGGATCGCCGATCCCGCGCGCTTCGACCTGCGCGGACATTTCAGCCACGGTCGCGATGTCGAAATCGACGTCGACGTGATCCTCGAGGACGGCGTCACCTTCGGCGACGGCGTGAAGATCGGCCCGTTCTGCCGCCTGTGCAACGTGAACCTTGCGGCCGGCACCGAAGTGCTGGCGCACTGCGACCTCGAAGGCGTGACTACCTATGGAGCGTGCCGGATCGGCCCGTTCGCGCGCCTGCGGCCGGGAACCGAACTCGCAGCCGGCGTGCACGTCGGCAACTTCGTCGAGACCAAGAAGGTCAGGCTCGGCGAAGGCAGCAAGGCCAACCATCTCACCTATCTCGGTGATGCGCGCGTCGGCGCGCACGTCAACATCGGCGCCGGCACCATCACCTGCAACTACGATGGCGTCGACAAGCACGTCACGGTCATCGGGGATGGCGCCTTCATCGGCTCCAACACCTCGCTGGTTGCGCCGGTGAAGGTCGGCAACCGCGCGACCGTCGGTGCGGGTTCGACGATCACCGCCGAAGCGCCGGCCGAACAGCTCACACTCGCGCGCGGACGGCAGATCACGATCAAGGATTGGCAGCGGCCGGACAAGAAGGGATCCTGATTGATGCAGGATTTCACCGCCCAGCTTGTCGCGCTCCAGCCGTTTTTCAGCTCCGTTGCGCAAATCGGCGGCGCGCTGCTCGGCCTGATTTTCGTCGCGTTGACGTTCAACCCGAAGACGCTCGGGATGCGCCACGATCCGGCAATGCGCGGTTTGGCAGAACAGATATTCGCCGATTTCCTGATGGTGATGGTGGTCTCGCTGTGGCTGCTGGTCCCGCAAGACGACACGCATGAAATCGGCGCGGTGGTGGCGCTCATCGCGGTGGTAGGCATGGTCCGATTTGCGCGAAACGGCCTGTTTCCGCTGCTGCGCGATCCGCGAGCGGCAGGCTTGCAGACCCTGCAACGCTTCTGGCTTTCGCTGCTGGGACACATCGGCTTCCTGGTGGCCGGCATATTGCTGTACCAGCGCACGCAACCTTCGATCGTGTGGTCGGCGTTGGTGTCGAGTCCCATCCTGCTGTTGATCAGTGGTGCACGCAGCACCTGGCTGCTGGTGATACGGAGCGCGGGTTGACGGGTCTGCCGGGAACGGCGGCGGCAGGCGACCATCGGCGCAGAGCCGCAAGGCAGCGTTACCGCGCAAACCGCCAGCCGTCGATTTCGACCAGCAATTCGCTGCGGCAGATGTCGCCGTGCAGGAGAATCCGCGGCACGGCGGGGTCGAGATGGTTGGCCAACGCGGTTTCGATCGCGGGCAGGTCATCCGGGTTGCGGACGTACACCTTGAGCGGCGAGCGTGCGTTGAACGCAGGCAGCCCGGCGCTTTCCAGCAGTGCGTGCAGGTTGGCAACGGCCTCCCCGGCCTGCGCGGCGACGTCCTCGGCATGGTGCGAGGCATAGCCGATCACCGCGGCGGTGCCGGAAATCGCGAGCGCGTCGTTCGGCAATTGCATGGCGCGGGTGAAGCTCGGGGACGTCGGTCCGTATTGGCGTGGGTATTCCCAGGCGCTGACCTGCCGCGGGTTTTCGAGGGGACGGCCAAGTGCGTTGGCGCACAGCGCATACACCTGCAGCAGGCCGCGGGGCCCGTGGTGGCCGATCGCGGTCGCAGCCGGAAAGCGCTCGATGCCGCGCGCCGCGAGTCCGCATGCACGGCCATTGCAGAACAGGCGGTAGCGCTCGGCATCGCCTTCGCCTTCGTTGATCGCGCCGAGGTAGTTCCAGATCCGCAGAAGGTGTTTTTCCGGACAACCAGCGACGTGGTCCAGCAACAGGTGGTAGGCGCGTTCGCTGGCGGCCTCGATGCCACCTGATTGCGCGCCGTCGATTTCCATCGCGACGAATCGCCAGCCGCCGCCGGCCGACCAGCGCAGCCCGTCCGCCGCGCCGCGATCGACGTCGCCATCGACGCTCCAGCATTCGTGCGGTGCGCCGGCCGACAACACCGGCAGCGGTACCCGCAGGCGACGCGGGTCGGCGATGGTTTCCTCGGCGACGCCGAACCCGATGACGGCGAGGGTATCGGGTCGATCCAGCAGCGCAGACACGGGATCCCCCGCATAGGTCACGCGCAGGGAAGCGGGTCCACGACCGCTCATGCCACGCCGTCCGTGTCGTCCCTGCATTGCGGATTGCACATGGCCCGATGATCCTGAGTCAAACCCGCAATGCTACACTACACGGCTGATTCCCAGAGATTGTGGAGCCACGGAGCATGACCCAGCAGACCCCTGCGGAGCAGGAATTGGCGAGCCTGATCGTCGAAAACCTCAATCTCGAGGATGTTGCCGCGGAAAGCATCGATCCGGAGGCGCCGCTGTTCGGCGGCGAACTTGGTCTCGACTCGATCGATGCGCTGGAGCTCGCGCTCGCGGTGTCCAGGCATTATGGCATCCAGTTGCGTTCGGACAATCCCGACAACCGCCGCGTGTTCGGCTCACTGCGCGCGCTGTCGGAACACATCGAATCCCGGCGCGCGGCAGCGTAGTGTTTCTTCAGGTTCGTCATCCCGGCGCAAGCCGGGATCCATTTTGACTTTGCTCCATCACAGCGACCATGGATCCCGGCGTTCGCCGGGATGACGGTCAAGCTGAGTGCGGTTCGCGGACGGAATGAGTTGCGACGGAGGTTTTCGTCGTTACGACTCTTTGCCGGCCGCGGTATGCTTGCCGATGAAAGCGCTGCGCCGCAGCTTGGCGGGGAACGAGCAACTTTCCGGAAGCCGTTCGCGCCGCGCAGATCTTGCACTGGCCGTTGCCGGAGGAGAATCACCATGGCAGCCCATCCCGATGACCATCCCGACAGAGCGCCGCTTTACCCGCCACGCAGGCTGTTACTGGGGCCGGGACCGAGCGAGCTCGATCCGGAGGTGTTGCGGGCACTGACGCTGCCCGAGCTCGGCTATCTCGACCCGGCGATGCTCGCGATCTTCGACGAGCTCAAGGTGCTGCTTCGCGAAGCCTTCCAGACGCGCAACCGATTCGCGATTGCGCTCTCGGGCACCGGCACGTCCGGCATGCAGGCGG
>JBOHYT010000005.1:0-3915 GCA_050738055.1 Rhodanobacteraceae bacterium | reverse complement strand
ATTATATGGCGCGCCAGTACAAGCCAGTTTTTGTCGTCGGCGCTTCGCTTTGTTTCAACCACGAAATCGTCCTTCCGCAACACGGCGGCCACAGATAAGGCATCAGTTCGCTTAGGAAAGTACAGGTAGTGGTCGACTTTCCGTTCCTTGGAACTTCTTGTGGACGGCTGCAATTCCAATTTTCCCTTATCATCATAACCGGATGGTCCCGACAGTCCCAGTACTTTGCTGAGTCTGATTTCAACTGCACCGTAACCGGCGGAAACATCTTCGAGCATCCCCGAATCGTCATCAATCGGATACTCTACCTCAATGCGCATGGGATCATCGTCCGCGTAGCGCACTAACTTGGGCTTTAGGCATCCCAGTGGGTCCCGCCTGACAAAATCGGGCATTGGCCAATCGTCTCGATTCCAATTCGGAACTTGCCCACAAATCGGCCACTCGCCGTTGATCAATCCGAGATCGCCAAAGCGGATACGCAGGATTGCCCCGCTGGGATCGAGATCGTTCCATGTTACCCCGTCCTTTGAAGAAAGACGCGGCCCGAAAAAGTAGCCCATTACACCTCGGCCCTTGGGCGATGCACGCGCAACTACCCCACGCGCAAAGCCGCCGTTTTTGAGCGGAACTAGAAAGGTCGAACCTTCGGAATAAGGTAGTTTCATTACCGGGTTCCTCCGCGATTCAAATACTGTTGCGCCGCTCAAGATTGGGGCGGCTACAGCGCCGTGCGCCGCTTGTGTCAGCCCGTCGTGCCCTGAAGCGCGTTGCATGATTGGTCATTGAAATTCAAAAAGCTCTGCTCCTATTTCGTGCAGGGACATTGTGCCCCAACACTGGCTACTTCGCGTCGTCCCCCTGTTGATTTTCGTTGGTTTCCTCCAGAATTTGCCTACGGACATCGTCTTGGACCCCTACACCAATACCCCTTCACCGTCTCAACCCACCTTTTGCATGGGCGTTTCCACCCCAACACCGAATTCCTCACCGCTGTTTATTGCGGGATATCAATTTCAGGGATTCCAGTAGGTAGATCGCTTATGTATCCTAACTTTCTCTGTATAACGAAAAAACACCTTGATGCGAGTGCCAAACCACCTTCAGTCGAATCAACATACCGAAACACCAAGTTTCGAACTTGTTCACTATCTGTATAAGACAATAATACTATAAAAAGACGCTTATAAAACTCACTTAGATGATCGTTACGATCACAAAAATAATCTACATACTCCTTTTCGCACGGTTTTTTGTTTTCAGACGCAGCGACTGCAATTGAGATGCGATCCAGTGCGAGAAAATCTGACAAAGGGATCATTTAACTATCCTTACACCTGCTCCCCTGGCATAGTCAGCCCAATTTGGCTTTCCGGCTTCGCTCGGTGGGAAGGAACCGGAATTTTGTTCAAAAGTAAGAGCACCATCAGAATCGCAATCAAGAAATCCACCTACATATCTTCCACTTTCCAATGGCCTACCGGCTCCAGTCACAACCTGGGTGTGGAGTCGTTCATTTGGTGTACCAATAATAATGTCGCCGGTATCCAAGTCAAGAACTGAAACTCTTTTCTCGCCAAGACCTATGCTACCTATGACCCTAGGACTCCCTAAAGTTTCCTGCAACCTTAAGTTCGCGGTGAGTTGTTTGTATTCTGTATGGTTTAGTTTTGGCTCACCTCCTAACATTGAAGGCTTTTTATTACCAATGATTGGCATTTCGGCTGTATTGGACGAAGTATCTCCCTCTATCGCTGGTAACTTAATAGAACGTCGCTGCGCCATTCCCAGCGATGTTTCAGATGCGGAAGGGCCAAATCCAACTTTGGCGGGACGCATTTGAGAGGCACCGACATTTGCTGCCATGCAGCCGGCGCCAGTCAAAAATACGCTACCAACAGCATCCATGCCCCGTGGATCATCAGGGTTGGCGTTGTAGTATCCGCTCAAGGCAGCGTGGAGCTGCAGGAAGAAGTACCCTGATCGATCATTTACGTATTTTCCAACGGAAAGTTCGTAAACTTGTCCTTCATGTTCCTGGTTGAGTGCTGCGGAACCTGGGCTAGGCTGGTACCAGGCGGGTAGAGTATGGTTTTTGAGCCAATATTGATACGCAGCCGCAAACTCAAAATTATTGGTGGCAAACCTTTTGGGGAAACCCGTGTAACGGATTTCTGGAACGGGAATCATTTCATCGATCGTGCTAAGGATCGTTGTTGGATCTTTTCCCCTAAAGCCGGTGTATTCGGCATAGGTGGACACCTTCACTTCACGATCCATGCCTTCGAATATCCAGCGAGTATTGCCAGGAATGGTATTAATGTTGAATGGCAACACGACCGGCTGATCGGCATTTTCCCATTGATAATTGAGTGCTTGGCCCTCGACGTACATTGCCTGGTTAAGTTCGTATCGGAGAATGTCGATGTTTTGAAAATGATGGTTTTGCCTATCTGAGGCCCATTTATGTAGAATCGTCCACTGGGGATCGGTCCAAGTCATGCGTCTTTCGGAGCAACGGCGGATCGTGTCCCAAGTTGGATTTACCCCGAGCATATCCGCCAATTCATCGCCCGATACAAAGTCCTCGGAGTCGCCTAGAGTTACAACATCACCCGTGGGGTCGAGGCTGTTGACGGGGTTGTTGGCTTCGAAGCAGTAGGGGTTGGGGCTGTTGGGGTCGTTGGCGGGGTCTTGTTCCAGGAAACGGCCGAGGTGGGGGTCGTACATTCTGTGTCGGAAGTTCAGGACGCCGGGGAGGTCTTCCTCGCGTCTTCCTTGGAAGCCCATGGTTTGGCCGACGGCGCTCAGGGGGCGGGACTTCAGGTTGGGGGCGGGGATGGGGCTGCCGCCGGGGTTGGTGAAGCCGCTGGGCAGCCACAAAGTAGGAATGGGGCCGTTGCCGGGTTGTTGGCTCAGGACGGTGCGTTCGCCGAAGGCGGAGTAGGTGGCGCGTTCGAGCAGCTGGGTGGTGGAGGCCAGCGGCGCGGTGTTCGTGCCGGTGTCGCCGCTGACGGTGGTCAGGTCGGATTGGAGGGTGGCGAAGACGCGGTGGTTGATGTCTTGGAGCGGATGGACGGGGGTGTTGTTGTTGAGGTCGGCCAGGGTGTACTGGGCGAGGTCCATGTCGATGCCAACGGGGCCGCCAGTGAGGTACTCCTGGGCGAGGATCCCGGTGCTGGTGGGGTCGTTCGGGTTGGTGGGGGTGAAGTCGGCCTCGACATCGTCGCCAGCGTAGTAGGGGCGGGTGACGGTCCAGGGATCGGTGCCGCGCTGGCGGGTTTGGCGCTGGAAGACCTTATAGGAATCGGCGTAGTAGGAGAACTGCGCGAGTTGCTCGGTTTGTGAACTGTAGGTGGTCTGGTAGGGAGCGGAGGGGTTCTGCTGGGTGGGGCCGATCGTCTGCGGCTGATACCAGTCGCGGGTGGCGCTGGTGACGCGGCCTCCGCGCCACGACGTACCCAAAACGTTCTTCGGTTCGACCCGAAACGTTCAGTTCGCAAACGCCATTCCGTCGCGTGGACCCGTCACCGCCCTGCGATCCATGCATGGATTCTACTCACCCCCTCCGGAGGCGAAACATCACGCACTACAACCATTCAACGATTAAGCGGCCCGCGCTCCCACCGCCGCTCCTCACCTCCCGCTTTCTTCCTCTTCCCAGAGCCCAAAACCAAAAGCCTAAAGCCCCTCCCGCGAGTTGCGCATAATATGCGCATATGGCTTCATTTCGTCAAAACCCCGGAGCCGGTCTGATGACCAGCGCTCCCAGCGAAGAGAGCGCACACACGGGAAGGGACCATTCCCACGCACGGCCCGTGTTCGGCTCTTAATCTTGGCCCCGTCGGGGCCGCCTGTGAGTAGCCCGGGGTCGAATGACCCCGGGTTGGAGGGTCGGGGGGGGGGGGGGGGGGG
>JBOHYT010000004.1:0-1745 GCA_050738055.1 Rhodanobacteraceae bacterium | reverse complement strand
CATGCCCGATTCCCGATTCCCGATTCCCGATTCCCGACGAAAATACTTCGGCACCGACGGCGTGCGCGGCCGCGTCGGCGAATGGCCGATTACCGCCGAGTTCATGCTGAAGCTTGGCCGCGCTGCTGGTGTGGTGTTGGGCAACGGCAAGCAGCCGCTGGTACTGATCGGCAAGGACACGCGGGTGTCGGGGTACATGTTCGAGGCCGCGCTGGAAGCGGGGCTGGTGGCGGCGGGGGCGAACGTCGGCCTGCTGGGGCCGTTGCCGACGCCCGGGGTTGCGCAGCTCACGCGTGAACTCGGCGCCAGCGCCGGCATCGTGATCAGCGCTTCGCACAATCCGTACCAGGACAATGGCATCAAGTTTTTCTCCGCGGACGGCGAGAAGCTCGATGACGCGGTCGAGTCCCGGATCGAGCGCGAGATCGACGCGCCGTTCGTGACGGTCGCGCCGGAGCGTCTCGGCAAGGCGCGGCGGGTCGACGACGCGGTCGAGCGCTACGCCCGGTTCTGCCTCGGCACCCTGCCGGCACCGCCGGATCTTTCCGGGTTGCACGTAGTGCTCGATTGCGCGCACGGGGCAACCTACACGGTCGCACCCAAGGTGTTCGCATCGCTGGGCGCGCGCATCACGCGCATCGGCTGCGATCCGGATGGTTTCAACATCAATCGCGAAATCGGATCCACCCATCCCGTGGCATTGCGCGGCGCGGTCATCGAACAGGGTGCGGACCTCGGTATCGCCTTCGACGGCGACGGCGACCGCGTGCAGATGATCGACCGCAACGGCGAACTCGTCGATGGCGACGACCTCCTGTACGTGTTGGCGCGCGACTGGCTGGCCGGCGGCCGCCTGCGCGGGCCAGTGGTCGGTACGCTGATGAGCAACTACGGACTGGAGCGCGCGCTGACCGGTGCCGGCGTGGAGTTCCTGCGCGCCAATGTCGGCGACCGCTACGTGTTGCAGCAGTTGAAGCAGCACCACGGCGTGCTGGGCGGGGAAACCTCCGGGCACATCCTGTGCCTCGACCGCGCCAGCACGGGCGATGGCATCGTCTCGGCGCTCGCGGTGCTGGATGCGCTCATCCGCGCAGGCGAGGATCTTTCCGCGGCGCGGACCGGCTTGAAGAAATTGCCGCAGATCACCCGCAACGTCCGGGTCAACGGAGCGCGAACATTGGTTGCGCTGCCCACCGTTCAGGATGCGCTCGCCGACGTGCAGGGCGTCCTGCACGGCCGCGGCCGCGTGGTGCTGCGTCCGTCCGGAACCGAGCCGCTGGTGCGGGTGACCATCGAAGGCGAAGACGCCGACGAGGTGCAGGCGCTGGCCACGCGGCTTGCCGATGCCGTCGTCGCGGCTGCAACGGCCGCCTGAGGGAGTGGCGCACAACCGGAGTCGGGGTTGCCCGGTTCCGTCGCTGCGCTCCTTGAACCGGCCTACCACTCAAGAAACAACACGTAAATCCTTGTTGCAAGTCGGAAAGCCTTTACCACGGATCGACACGGATCACACGGATCGAAAGCCCGCTTTTATCGGTGCGCATCTGTGCGCATCCGTGCAAATCCGTGGCAAAAAAGCTCTTGAGAAACAAAAAGTAAGTGGCTGATCTGTATAGCCTTTTTCTCGTGCGGCGATCGGAAGGTGGGTGTAACCCATCGCTTCCGCCTTCTTGTGCAGACGATCCACGACCCGCTGACGGTAGTTTGGTAGGGCGGAATCGGCGCAGCCGCTTCCGCCAAGGGCG
>JBOHYT010000003.1:0-7208 GCA_050738055.1 Rhodanobacteraceae bacterium | reverse complement strand
CGCAGGGATGCTGCGTCCAGCGTGTCGATCAGGTTGGTCGAGGCGATGAAGATGCCCTCGAAGGCCTCCATCTGGGTCAGGAGTTCGTTGACCTGGGTGACTTCCCAGGGTTGATTTGCGCCGGTGCGGTCGCGCAGGAAGCCGTCGGCCTCGTCGATCACCAGGATCGCGTTTTCGTCGCCGGCGCGCCGGAATGCGTCCGCGATCAGGGCTTCGGTCATGCCGACATAGGGTCCCAGCAGGTCCGAGCCGCGTTTCACGATGACCTGCCGGTCCAGTTGTTTCCCAAGGTGATGGGCAAACGCGGTCTTGCCGGTGCCGGGTGGGCCGTAGAAGCACAGCCGCGCGCCGCTGCCTTGGCGCAAGCCTGCGACCAGTTTTCTCAAGTCGCGATCGGCATTCACGAATGCCGGGTCGTAGTGCGCGGGCAGCGCCGGGTTGCCGGCGGTGCATTTCAGTCCCATCGCGCGCAACGAGGCGCCGAGGACGCGCTCGACTTCCGCATCGCGCCGCTGCACGTCCCGGCTGCGCAGCGCGCGGACCACGCGCGCCGCGCGTTCGATCTGTGCCGGGGACAGCTTCTCCAGAGTCGTCAGACGCGCGACGCATGCATCCGAAATCTCGCCGGGCCGGAAATAGCGGGCGATGACCTTGCGCATGATCTGCGGCCCCGGCACCCGGAACTCGATCATCAGGTCGAAGCGGCGCAGGTGAGCGGGATCCATCGCGCCGATGTCGTTGCAGACCCAGATCGCCGGGGCCGGATTGGTTTCCAGTATCTCGTTGGTCCAGCTCTTGCCGGGCGCGCGCGCCTGCCGGCCCATGATTTCCTCGAGCCAGCGCAAGCCGTGGCCGAATACATCCTCGACCTCGTCGAACAGCAGCAATTGACCGCGGCGCCCGGCAAGGATCTTCTGGCAGATCGCATAGGACGAGAAGCGCCGATCGCCGTCGATGGGGTCCCCATCCTCGTCCTCGTTGGGAACTTCGCTGAGCTCGAGTTTCAGGGCGGCCGCGAGCGCGCGCACGAATTCGGTCTTGCCGGTGCCGGGGTCGCCGTACAGGAGAACATTCGCGCCTTTTCTGCGCCGCGAAACCGACTCGCCCAGATAGCGGCGCAGCAACTCGGTGTCGCGAATATGGGCGTAATCGTCCAGGGAAAGACGCGGCGTGACGCCCCTGCGGACGAGATGGCGCAGGAACCGCTCGATCTCGAAGTGCGGAGCGAGCAGGGCGTCGCAAATCCGGGCGCGCATTTCGAGCGGATTGGCCATGTCCGGCGAGAAGTTGGCGTATTCGAAAAAACCGCTGCTGCGGAGTGTGCGGTTTGAGCGCAGCGCCCGGTGGACCGCCATGCACTTGAGTTGAAGCGCCCGGCCGACGGCTTCGCACACCTCGCTGGGGCCGCGGCAGGCTACCCGGAAAAGGTCGGCAAAACCGGACACGCGCGTCGTGACGACCGCGATTTTCAGGAGCCTGCGTTCCTCTTCCTTGAGCTTCAGAATGCCGCCGAGATTGTCGATGTTGCGTGCGAGTTGATCCTTCCTGCGCGGGCGGAGCAAGGCCAGCCGCCGGGCCTGTTGCTGCAGCGCCGCACCAAGGTCCAGCAACGTTGCGGCCCGACGCTTGCCGTGACAAGTCACCTGCTCGATGCCGAGCAATTCGAGGATGTCGTCATCGACGCAGCGGTTGCGCTTGAAGACGCGCCGCTGTACCCACGACGCCGAGACGATGCGAAGGGCATAGCGGGCCGCCTCGGCCTCGATCGGGGCGTCGATATCGCGGAGTCTGTATCCGATTTTTTCAGTGCGATCGTCGTCCATGGACGACCCATCGTCCAACGCCGGGAATGGGATGTCGGCTGCGCAATCCGGAAACCGGTTCATGGGGCACCTCCTGGATTGCATCATCCGGGGCGATGCGACAGAACATGTCGCATTCAAACCAATCGGAGTGCCATGCACATGGACCGCGGCATTACACTCGCCGGGTCATTGCTGCGGCGAGACGCGAATGGACAACGGCAAGCCCGAAGTGGTGGTTCGTCAGGTCCAGATGGTGAAATTGGTGCCCCGGCAACCCGCCAAGATCACGGTGGGTGCCTTGTGCGCCAAGCTTGAAAATCTCGACATGCCGGTGACGCGGCGTACCGTCGAGCGCGACCTCCTGAAGTTCAGCAAGCAATTCGGCCTGATCAACGACGGCGCCAAACCCGCCGGATGGTCGGTAAGCCGGGATGCCCTTCCGGTAATCCCGCCGGCGCTGACCCGTGCAGACGCGCTGACCTGCCTGATGGTCGAGCAGTACCTGGAGCCGCTGTTGCCGCGCGGTCTGCTGAAGGAGTTGCGGCCACGCTTCGACGAGGCGCGCAGGGTGCTGGACGACGGCAAGTTTCGCAGGTGGAAAAACCGGGTCGTGGTGCTGCAGGGTGCTCCGCAGCGCCTGCAGGTAGCGATACCGGAAGAGGTCGTCGAAGTCGTTCACGCTGCGCTGCTGGATGGCGTGCAGATCCGGGTCGATTACCGTCCGATCGACAGGCCGAAGGGTCGTTACACGCTGAACCCGTTGGCCTTGGTGAACCGCGACGGTGTGGCGTATCTGGTGGCCACGCGGGACGACTCCGACTTCGTGTTGCAGTTGGCCATGCACCGGATGAAGGACCCCGAGCGGCTGGAAACGCCGTCGCGCGAGCCGGCCGGCTTTGACCTGCGACGGTATATCGAGGACGAACGCGGCTTCGACTGGCCGGTCGGCAAGGAGATTGCCTTGAAGCTGCGGCTGAATCCCTTTGTCGCGAGGTATCTGGAAGAGCGACCGCTGTCCCGCGAGCAGTCGCTCGTGCCGGTCAAGGGGGAAGAGGTCTTGCGACTGACGGCAAGTGTCCGGGACACGATGCACCTGCGATGGTGGCTGCTGAGTTACGGCACTGGCGTCGAAGTGCTGGGACCCGCGTCGTTGCGGCGCTGGATGCGCGACAAGACCGAAGCGATGGCGGCGAGCTATCGGAGTGCCGGCAATCGCGCGCGGCGTGTTCGCCGGCCGCCCCGGAAGCGCGGCGCCGGATAAAGCCCGGTCGGGACTGCGTCGCTGACGCCGGTGCGGACGGTCAGCCACGTGGGAATCCGCCTGACCTGCGTATTCCCGTGGTCCGATCCGGGCCATTCCGGGTTTGGAATTGGGCGCCATGCAGTAGCAGGTGGTGTGAGCGGCGACGCGTTTCGCGAAGGCTCCGCTTGGAATTCATCGCCCGCGGGGGCACACTGCGGACCCATGAACGCCATGTTTCGCCCGGGGGCGCGCGGCGGCTGGCGAGCGTTGCCCCCATCGAGGACCGTCCGCCTGATGCGGATGGCGCCGGCGTGCGTGCTTTTGCTGGCGTTCGGGTGGACGGGTCTGGCGGCCGCCAGCGTCCTGTACCGCTGCGCCGGCGCGCACGGGGTCACGGCGTTCGTCAGCCACACCGCGGGATATCGGAACTGCGAAAAGGTCGGCGCCTGGAATGCTTCCGCGCCGCGCATGATCAAGGCGAGCGCGCGTGTTTCGACCCCGCCCAGCTCGCGGCCGCCGAGCGCTACGGTGCTGCCGGGCAAGCCGCCGCAAACGGTCAAGGCCAACCCGGCGGTGCTGAAGGTGATGCCGCTGGGCGAGGAAAACAGCATCGAGGTGAAGAAGTTGACGCGGTCGCAGGTCTGGCAGCCGTTGCCGGTCGAAATCCTGCAGTCGCTGGGTGGTCGGGTGTTGCCGCGTTTGCTCGGCGTGCAGGCACCGCCTGCGCCAACGCCGCCCGCGGGAACGGGTTCCAGCCCGGCGCCCGCTCCGGCGGCCACGAACGCCGCGCGCCCGTTGATGCTTCAAGCCGATTCCCCTGCGCCGCCGCGGCGAGGCGCGGTGTACCGCGTGGTCCAGAAGAACGGCACGGTGCTCTACACCAACATCGCGTCGCTGGCCAAGGGGCGCGACGCGACGACGTTGTTCACCTATATCGTCGAGTGCTACGCCTGCAACGTGCATTCGAAGATCGACTGGAACACGGTGCCGCTGCACCTTGTGGCGTACGGCAAGGACATCCGCAGCGCGGCGAAGCTGACCGGAGTCGATGCGGCGCTGCTGCGCGCGGTGATCCACGCGGAGTCGGGATTCAATTCGCGCGCGTTGTCCTACAAGGGCGCGCAGGGCCTCATGCAATTGATGCCGGGTACGGCGTTCGAACTCGGGGTCGGCGACGCGTTCGATCCGGGCCAGAACATTTCGGGGGGCGCCCGCTACCTTGCGATGCTGTTGCGCGACTTCCATGGCAGCCTGAAGCTCGCCGCGGCGGCCTACAACGCGGGCGAGGGTGCCGTGACCAAATATGGCGGAGTACCGCCGTATGCCGAGACGCAGGTATACGTCAAGCGGGTGGCGCTGCTGTACCAGCGTTACCGCAAGGCGCTGGCGGGATCGGGGTCGGAGCTTGCCGCGGCGGATCGCCCGGGTTGATCGGGCAGGGCGGGTCTCGACCGGCCACGGCGAATCGAAAAACCGGCGGGTTGAAACCCGCCCTGCGTGGCCGCCGGGTGCTTCACGGCTGCGCGTAGCCCTGTTGACTGGGTAGGGCGGGTCTCGACCCGCCGACGTTGGTGTTGACCGGCCGCGGCGAATCGGAGAGCTGGCGAATCGAAACGCGGGCGGGTTGAAACCCGCGCTACGTGGCTCCCGGATGCTTCAGGGCAGCGCGTAGCCCTGTCGACTGGGTAGGGCGGGTCTCGACCCGCCGAGGTGGGTATTGACCGCCGCGCCGAATCGGAGAGCTGGCGAATCGAAACGCGGGCGGGTTGAAACCCGCCCTGCGTGGCCACCGGGTGCTTCACGGCTGCGCGTAGCCCTGTTGACTGGGTGGGGCGGGTCTCGACCCGCCGACGTTGGTGTTGACCGGCCGCGGCGGATTGAGAATCTGGGGGGCCGAAAAGCCGGCGAATCGAAAAGCTGGTGAATCGAAACGCGGGCGCGTTGAAACCCGCGCTACGTGGCTGCCCGATGCTTCAGGGCAGACGTCAGCGCCGGTGCGATCGCCTCGACGATCTGCCCGGCCAGCAGGTGATTGGCGGCGACGATGTTGCCGGATTCCGGCACGCCATCGCGGCCGGTCATGTCGCAGTAGCGGCCGCCGGCCTCGCGCACCAGTAGGCATCCGGCCGCCATGTCCCAAACCTCCAGGCCGGTCTCGAAATAGCCATCCAGACGGCCATTGGCCGTCCATGCCAGATCCAGCGCCGCTGACCCGAAGCGCCGGATGTCCTCGGCACGCTTCAGCACCTCGCGGGTCATGCCGAGCTGGGCGTCGAGGTGCTGGCGTTGGCGGTACGGGAACCCGGTCGCGAGCATCGCGCCGTCCAGGGATTCGCGCTTGCCGACGCGAATGCGGCGATCGTTCAAGAATGCGCCATCGCCCTTGCTGGCGGTGAAGAGCTCGTTGCGCAGCGGATCGAGGATCACCGCGTGCACCGGTTCGCCGCGGTCGAGCTGGGCGATCGATACCGCGAATTGCGGGATGCCGCGCAGGTAGTTGTGGGTGCCGTCGAGCGGATCGACGGCCCAGGTGAAGCGCGCGCCTGCCTTGCCGGAGGCACCGCTTTCCTCAGCCATGATCGCGTGGTCCGGGTAGGCACGGCGCAACTCGCGCACGATCTCGGCCTCGGCCTGGCGGTCGACCTCCGAGACGAAGTCGAGGTGGCGCTTCTCGGTCACCACCACGCTGTCGAGCCGGTTCATGTAGCGCAGGATCACGCTGCCTGCGGCGCGCGCGGCACGGATCGCGATGGTGACGGCGGGTCGGGCCATGGCGCGGGACTCGGTAGCTGGAAAAGAACGCGCCGCCCGAGGCGGCACGCCCGGTATTTTACCAGCGGCGCGGCGCTCGGCGGTACTCTTGCGCGATGAATCAATCCACGGCGTCCATTCCGTCTGCGCCCCAGTCCATCCGCTTCGTGCTGGCGCGCACTTCGCATCCCGGCAACATTGGCGCGGCCGCGCGCGCCATCCGCACAATGGGCTTCTGGCGCATGACGCTGGTGGCACCGCAGCGCTACCCCGATCCGCAGGTGACCGCGATGGCCGCGGGCGCAGACGACGTGCTCGCGCACTTGGGCGTCGCCGACAGCGTGGCCGCGGCGGTTTCCGACTGCACCCGCGTGTACGGGCTGTCCGCACGTCGCCGCGGCGTGAACCTGCCGGAACTCGATCCACGTGCTGCCGTCACGGAAATCACGTCGTTGCTCGAGCAAGGCCGTGAGGTCGCGCTGCTGTTCGGCAACGAGCGCTCCGGCCTCGACAACGACGAGCTGTCGGTGTGCCATGCGATGGTGCGGATCCCCAGCGTCGAGGAATTTTCCTCGCTCAACCTCGCGCAGGCGGTGCAGGTGATGGCGTGGGAACTGCGCATGGCGATGCTGGGCGCCGCGCCCGGCGCGCCTCCAGACCACGATGCACCGCCCGCGACCGCCGACCAGATGGAGCGCTTCTTCGAGCACCTGTTCGCGACGCTCGACGCCATCGACTTTCACAAGGGCCGCTCGGCAACCACGATCGAACAGCGCCTGCGTCGCCTGTTCCACCGCGCGATGCCCGATGCGCGCGAACTGCGCATCCTGCACGGAGTGCTCGCCGACGCCGAGCGCATGGCGCGACAAGCGAAAGACCGTCAGGAAAAAACGTTTTGACACGGATGAACGCGGATAAGAGCGGATAAGAGCAATGAAGATTCTGATCCGTGGGTATCCGTGCAAATCCGTGGTAGACGGGTCTTTGTCGGCTGCAGGAAAGCGATTCTGACGCGGATGAACGCGGATAAACCCGGATGGGGATTTTGATCGGTATGCATGGATGCGCCGAGTGGGTTCGAGCATCCTCTTGAGAAACAAACGTCATAAATCCCTGTTGCAAATCAAAAAACACTTACCACGGATCAACACGGATGACACGGATCGAAAGCTTTTATCCGTGTGCATCCGTGCAAATCCGTGGTAAAAAGGCTCTCAAGAAACAAAAAATAAGTAACTGATCTGTCTAGCGTTTTTCTCGTGCGGCGATCGGAAGGTGGGTGTAACCCATCGCTTCCGCCTTCTTGTGCAGACGATCCACGACCCGCTGACGGTAGTTTGGTAGGGCGGAATCGGCGCAGCCGCTTCCGGTGCGCCCGTGAAGGCGCGTACACAGCACGGTGGAAGTCC
>JBOHYT010000002.1:0-9896 GCA_050738055.1 Rhodanobacteraceae bacterium | reverse complement strand
GCTGGCGGCATCTCGTCCGGAATCGAGACCGGCCTGTACCTGCTGCTGCGCTTCGGCCACGACGAGGCGTTCGTGGACGGCGTCGCGAAGATCATGGAGTACGAGCGGCAATGGGAATTGATGAAGCCGGACCGCTTGGTGGTCCAATGATCCGAAGGGAACTCGACCTGCGTTCCGGCCCCGAGCCTTTTTGACCCGCACCCGCTGGGCAAGGAGCCACCGCATCCCGAGCCGGGGTCAGCCGGGAACGCTACCCGCCGCGATACGCCGCCAGCAAGTGCGTGGCCGATGTCCGCAGCAGTCCGATGTCGGTGCCCACCGCCACAAAGGTGGCCCCCGTCGCGAGGTACTCCTTCACCAGTGCGGCATCAGAGGTCAGCACACCGGCCGCCTTGCCGGTGCCGCGCACCGTGCGAATGCCGTCGCAGACGGCTTTGCGCACGGCGGGAGCGCCGGACTGGCCGATCAGGCCCATCGAAGCACTCAAATCGGATGGCCCGAAAAATACCCCGTCGACGCCCTCCACCCCGGCAATTGCGGCGAGGTTTTCCAACGCCATAGTCGACTCCGCCTGCACCAGCACGCAAATCTCTCCGGATGCAGCGTGCAGATAATCAGGTACCGCATTCCAGCGCGACGCACGCGCGAGCGAACTGCCGACCCCGCGCACGCCACGCGGCGGGTAGCGTGTCGCCGCCACCACCTGGCGCGTCTGTTCGGGGGTATCGACCATCGGTACCAGCAAGGTCTGCGTGCCGATGTCGAGATACTGCTTGATCAGTGCGGCGTCAGCGCGAACGGGCCGCACCACGGCGGCGGTGGGGTACGCGGCGATCGCCTGCAGCTGCGCGAGTGTCGTGCGCACGTCGTTGGGCGCATGCTCGTTGTCGATCAGGAGCCAATCGAACCCGACCGTCGCCAGCACTTCGGTTACGTATGGGTCAGCCAGTGCGGCCCACAGCCCGATTTGCGGCTTGCCGGCTGCGAGTGCATGTTTGAAAGCGTTCTTGAGCGTATCCATGAAGGCCCCTTGAAACGGATTGAATCGACGGTCAAGGTCCACGTGGCAAGGGTGCCCGAATGCCGCATGGGTTGGAAGAGGTAACGAAGCAGCCAGGCGACGCCGGGCCGTTCACGCAAACGTGATCGCGATCCCGCCCAGGCGCCCGTAATCGACGTGCAACGTGTCGCCGACGTGCACCTCCACCGGACTCGTGAACGATCCGGCCAGGATCACGTCCCTGGCCTTGAGCGACTCGCCGTACGGCGCAATCTTGTTAGCCAGCCAGGCCACGCCGCGTGCCGGATGGTCGAGCACCGCCGCGGCCAAGCCGCTGCGTTCCAGCACGCCATTCTGGTAAAGGAGCGCCCCGACCCACCGCAGATCCAGATCCATGGGTCGCACCGGGCGTCCGCCCAGTACCACCCCGGCGCAAGCCGCGAAATCGGAAATGGTATCGGACACTTTGCGCGGGGCGTGGGTGTCGCGGTCGTACTGCTCGATGCGCGCGTCGATGATTTCGAGTGCGGGTGTCACGTAGGCGGTGGCATCCAGTACGTCGCACAGGGTCACGCCCGGCCCCGCAAGGCCCCTCGACAGGATGAATGCAAGCTCGACCTCGACCCGTGGCTTGATGAATCGGTCGACCGGCAGCGGACACCCGGCCTCGAAAAAAAAAGTGTCGAGCAGCGGTGCGTAATCGGGCTCGTCGACCTGCGAGGAGCGCTGCATGGCCCGCGAGGTGAGACCGATCTTGCGCCCCTTGACGACGCAGCCCTCCGCAAGCTTCAGCTTGACCCATTCACGCTGGATCGCATATCCATCCTGAATGGTCATGCCGGGATAGGCACTCGAGAAATGGCGCAATTGGGCGCGGGCCTTTTCGGCGTGGTCGAGCCTGGCCGCGAGCGTACGCGTGGTAGCTTCATCCAGCATGGCGCGTACCTTCCGCCTCTGCGCTTTCGGCAAGGCGTTGGTGGAGGTTGTTGTGCTTCAGCGTTCCGAAGCGCCCGAACTCGCTGACTTCCAGGGACGCGGCAAAGCCACGCGTTTGCCAGGCGTCGGCGAAGTGTCGCGTCACCACTTCCATCAGCGCAGCCGTTGCGGACACGATCACGGCGTCACTGCGGCCCGTGCCGATCCTCAGGTTCAGATGCACGAAGGCTGCGTCTTCGATGCTGCCATCGGCAATGAACCAGGCATCCGAACGCAGCGCACGCACGCGGATGCCGCCGGTCGGGAACACCTTGCGATCGCCGTCGCGCTGCGCATCGAGACAATGCGCGAGTTCGCGGCACAGGCGGGTCATCTCCGACTCGTCGGCAAGATTCGCGCTGTATTCCAGAGTCAGGTGGGGCATGGAAGGGTACTCGTTCGGCTACGCAGGCAAAGGGACAACCGGAAGGATCGCATTGATCTGGCCGGTACCGGAGCTGCCAAAGTATGGCGTGACCACTTCCGCCTTGCCGGTATAGCGATCCCAGCCGAGCGCCCCGAGCAGCATCGCGGTGTCGTGCATGCCGCCTTCGCCCCAACACTTTTCGGCATACAGCGGCAACATCCCGCAAAAGGTCGTCCAGTCGCCGCGCTGCCACAGGGACACCACGTGCCGATCGACCTGTTCCAGGAATGGATCCCAGACCTTGTGCATGAACTCGGGCGCCGTGCCGTTGTTGGCGAAATGGTGGCTCAGTGAGCCGCTCGCGAGCAGGGCCACCGTGCCGTCGTAGTTCTCCTCGATGGCGTTGCGAATGGCGGCACCGAAGCGCGCGCTGCCGGCGAGGTCGTGCCACGCGCACCAGCCTGCGATCGACACGGCACGAAAGCGCTGGTCGGCATTCATGTAACGCATCGGCACCAAGGTGCCGTACTCGAGCGCGAGCGTGGTCGCACTGTGGGCGCGGCACTTCACTCCCATCCGGTTGGCGGCAGCGGTGATCAATTCGCCGAGCCGCGGATTGCCGGGGCACGCGTAGGGCAGGTTCTTGATAAAGTGCGGCAACTCGTTGCTGGTGTACAGGCCCTCGAACCGTGGCGCGCAGTTGACGTGGTATTCGCTGTTTACCAGCCAGTGCACGTCCACCACGACGATCGTGTCGACCCCGAGCTCCCGGCAGCGACGCGCGATCTCGCGGTGACCGTCGATCGCCTCTTGGCGACAGCCGTAGTGGGGCCCATCCAGTTCCGAGAGGTACATCGACGGAACGTGGGTAATTTTTGCCGCCAGCGCCAATCTTCCCACCGTAGTCACCTTGGCCAACAAGACGCGGGCCGCCACCGCGCGCACCCGCAAGTCGTCAGTCGCCCCAGCGCGGAATCCTGTGCGAGCCGAGCGAAACGCAGACGTTCTTCGGTTCCAGGAATACCTCGTAACTCCACGTCCCGCCCTCGCGCCCGACGCCCGAGGCTTTCACGCCGCCGAACGGCTGCCGGAGATCGCGCACATTCTGGCTGTTGACGAAGCACATGCCGGCATCGATCGCCGCCGCGACCCGCAACGCGCGCCCGGTGCTCTCGGTCCATACATAACTCGACAGTCCGTAGGCGACTTCGTTCGACAACTTGATGGCGTCGGCCTCGTCCTCGAACGGAATCACACACGCCACCGGTCCGAAAATCTCCTCCTGCGCGATGCGCATATGGTTGTCGACGTCCAGGAACACGGTTGGCAGCACGTAGTTGCCTTTTTGCAGGTTGGCCGGGAGGCCCGGCGGATCCAGTCCGCCGCAGGCGAGCGTCGCGCCTTCCTTGTGACCGAGCTCGATATACCCGCGCACCTTCCCGAGATGGTTCGGGCTCACCATCGGGCCAATGATCGTATGGGCATCCAGCGGGTCGCCGACCGCCGTCGCAAGCCGCCTGGCGCGCGCGACGAAGCGATCCGCAAACTTGGCGTACAGCGAACGTTGCACGAAGATGCGCGAGCCGGCGGTGCAACGTTCGCCGTTGTTGGAAAAGATCATGAACACGGCGGCGTCCAGGGCCCGCTCGAAATCGGCGTCGTCGAAAATCACGAACGGCGACTTTCCGCCCAACTCCATCGAAAACTTCTTGAGGCCCGCCACCTGCACGATGCGGTTGCCCGTCGCCGTCGAGCCGGTGAACGAGATCGCGCGCACATCGGGGTGCCGGACCAGCGGCTCGCCGGCCTCGGGGCCATAGCCATGGACGACATTGAGCACGCCCGGTGGAACCCCGGCTTCGAGCGCCAGCTTGCCCAGCATCGATGCGGTCAGCGGCGAGAGCTCGCTCATCTTGAGGACCGCCGTGTTGCCGAATGCGAGGCATGGAGCGGTCTTCCATGTTGCCGTCATGAACGGCACGTTCCACGGCGAGATCAACGCGCACACCCCGACCGGCTTGTACAGCGTGTAATTCAGATGCGTGTCGGTCGGGTAACTCGCGCCATCCACGCGCGTGCACATTTCGGCGAAATACCGGAAATTCGTTGCCGCGCGCGGGATCAACGCCTTGCGCGTCTGGGCGATCGGCTGGCCGGTGTCGCGGGTCTCGGTTTCGGCGATCTCGTCGACGTGCGCGAGGGTCAGGTCGCCCAACCGGCACAGGATTGCCGCGCGCTCGCTGGCGGGCCGGCCCGCCCAACCCGGAAACGCCGCCTTGGCGGCCTGCACTGCGGCATCCACTTCGGCTGCGGTCCCACGGGCGACCTCCGCGAGGACTTCCTGATTGGTCGGATTGATCGTTGGGAAGTAGCTTGCCGAGGGCACGGCCTTGCCGTCGATCAGGTGGTCCACCTTCATGCCACATCTCCGCGGTTCGTGCGATGGAATGCCTCATCGGACAGGACGAAACTGGTGAGCCGGCCCAGATCACCGATTTCGCAGACGACCTCGTCACCGGCATCGACGTTGACCACGCCCTTGGGCGTCCCGGTCAGGATCACATCCCCGGGCGCAAGCGTCGCGAAACCGGAAAGGTATTCGATCAGCGCGGCCACGGGCGTGACCATGTCCGCCGTGTTGCCGTGCTGGGTTTCGCGGCCGTTGACGCGGGTCCGGATTTCGAGGTCCTGCGGGTCCGGCACATCGGCCGCTTCGGTGAACCACGGGCCGAGCGCCGTGCCGCCATCGCGGTTCTTGACCCGGAGGTTCGGGCGGTAATAGTTCTCGAGGTAATCGCGAACGGTGTAGTCGTTGGCGATCGTGTAGCCGGCGACGTGACCGAGGGCATCTGCACGCGCGACGTTGCGTGCGGTCCGCCCAATCACCACCGCGAGCTCGCACTCGTAGTGCATCATCGCGACACCATCGGGGCGCCGCATGCCGCCGAGGTGGCCGACTACCGAGCCCGGGCCTTTCAGGAAAACGAGCGGATCCGCGTGCGCGGCAACCTGGATTTCCCGCGCATGGTCGGCGTAATTGAGCCCCAGCGCAAAGATCGTCCCGAACTCGATGGGCGCCAGCCAAACGACCTCGCGCTCGCCACAGATGCGCCCGTCTTCCAATCGCACATTGCCCTCTCCGGCAGGACAGGCTTCGTGTACCGCGCCGGCGTAGGCGACCCGCGCCCGTTTCATCGCAGGGCCTCCCCGGCGGACGCGGCAGCCAATTGAAACCTCAGGGGCGGCCAGCCTTGCACTTCGATGGTGACCGCATCGCCAGGGTGTACCACCGGCGCGTTCCACGGCACCCCCATCGTCAGGACGTCACCCGGGGCAAGGGTCATGAACTCCGTGACGTCCGCGAGCAACCGCGCGACACTGCGCGCACTGGTCGCGGTACTCGCCGAGAACACCATGTGTGCGCCGACGCTGACCTCCACCGCGATCGCATCGGGATCGGGTACGTGGCAATTCGCCACCACCGCCGGGCCGATCACGCAGGATCCGTCGAAGAGCACGTCGCATGCCGGCAAGCGGAAAAAGCTGTCATGCGGCACCGCCAGATCGGCCACCAAGGCAAACCCGGCCACGTAATCCAGTGCGCGCGCCGGCTCGACACGCGCCGCGACACGTCCCAACACGATGCCGATCGAAGCCCCGACCTGCACGCTCGTCGCGCCTGCCGGTACGGCAATGCGGGCACCATGCGCCACCAGCGTATTGCGCGGCTTGATATACAGGATGGGGGACACCGGTGGCCGGTGATACGGCGCCGCGTGGAAGGTCGCGTCCATCGCCGCCACGGCCTTGCGATCGTTCAGGAGCGCCGCGTAAACGGTGCGGATATCGGGCACGCCAAACTGGCTGCCTGCGGCATCCCACGACAGCACCTTCGGAAGGCTCACGTCATGCGGCAGCACTTCGCCGGCCAACCGAACGAGATAATCGTCGACTACGAACACAGCGTACGGGTCCAATCGGCGGCAGAAAATTCCGCGGTCGACGGCGCGCGCAGCAAACCTCGCGGCGACACGCGGCGAACCTGCAGCGTCCTTCGGTTCGGGCGATCAGAGGTCAAGGACCAGGCCCTCCGACAGCGCACGCGATACGCACAGGCACATCATCTTGTTGGATGCACGCTCATCGTCACTCAATACGTAACCGCGATGCTCGGGCAGGCCTTCGCAGACCGGCGTAACGCAGGTGCCACATTCGCCTTCACGGCAGGAAAACGGCACGCTGAAGCCGTTCTCTTCCAGCACCTCGAGGATGCTCTTGTCGGCGGGCACTTCGAACGACACGTTGCTGCGTTTCAGAACGATGGTGAACGACTTGCCAGAACCGTTGCCAGCACCCGCAGCTTCGCCTCCTTCCGAGCGATTGACGGTGGTCACGAACGATTCGAAACGTGCCACGCCCGGTTGCGATGCAAGCTCGCTGCGCACCGCGCCCATCAACGGGCGCGGCCCGCAGCAATAGACCAACTCGCCCGACGAGAGCCCGGACACCGCACGTTCGACGTTGAGGTAACCGCCCGCCTCGTCGTCGAAATGCCACCTGATGTGCTCGGCTTCCGCGTCAAGATCGCTCAGCTCTTCGTAGAAAGCCGTGCGACAACGGCTGCGCGCCGCGTACACCAGCGACCAATCCAGCATGTTGGCAACGCACCAGCGGATCATGCATACGATCGGCGTGATGCCAATCCCGCCCGCAACGAACCGATAGGAGTCGGCTGGTTCGAGCTTGAAATTGTTGATCGGCGCCGAGACCTTGAGCGCGGTGCCAACCGTCAGCATCCGGTGGACATACTCGGAGCCACCCGTGCCACGCCCCGGTGGCTCGCGCAGTACGCCAATCACGTACCGTGCGTGCTCACGCGAGTCGTTCAGCAACGAATACTGCCGGACGAGGCCGTTCGGCAACTCGACGTCAACATGCGCACCGGGCTGGAACGATGGCAACGCTCCAGCGTCGGCGGCCCTGAGCTCGAAGCTGACGGTGTCCTTGGCAACCGCGTGCCGCTCGGTCACCACGGCGTCGAGCGAACCGGCGTGTGATACGGCATCCATCAGGCGCGCCTCGTCACGCCATCGCGACCTTGCGCTGCTTCGGACCCGCTGCGGCGGCGGCCTGCTCTGCCTTGATCTTGTTGTCCATCACCCAGCGGAAGTGCGCAAGCCCCTTGTCGCGCGCAATGGCACGCAGCTCGAAATCCGGGTCGGCATCCAGCACCATCTGCTGGTGCTCGATGATGCCCTTGTCCTCGTAAAAGCCCTCCATCAGGCTGTTGTAGAGCGACAGGCTCACGTCGTTGCTGGCCGACTCGTGGCAGCCCATGTAATCGAAGAAGAAATGGGTCGTACCTTCGGTTTCGGGCGTCATGAACTGGCAGTCCTCGAACACGGCGGCGCCTTCCTTGTTGCCTTTCTCGGCACCCTGGCCCGCAGGCGCAAAGCCGCTTTCCATCGCGAAAATCCCCGGGACCAGCATCTCGACGGTGTTCCAGCGATCGACCGGCTTGTCGTTGGTCACCTTGATGACGAATGGCGGCGGCGTACGGTTCATGTCCCAGCGGGTGATTCGGAAACCGTTGTCGAGGCGCTCGAACGACCCTCCCTCGCTGGATTCGAACGCGTACGCCTCCGAGCCGCACAAGGTGTTGGTGTGGACCCACGCCATGTGGGTGATGTCGCACAGGTTGTCCGCGATCAGAAGGTAGTTCGACTTGTAGTGGAGGTAACCCGGAATTCCGTGCCACTTCGGATCGTGCAGGTACCACAGGTCCGGGATCTTTGACTTGTCGGCGAGGCCGGGATCGCCCATCCAGATCCAGATCAGCTTTCCGTCCTCGACGATCGGGTACGTCTTCACCTTGAGGTTCGGCGGGATCCGCTCCTGTCCGGGAACCTCGACGCACTTGCCGGCCGGGTCGAACTTCAGGCCGTGGTACATGCAACGGATCGAGTCGCCTTCCATGCGGCCGTCGGACAATGCCGCGCCGCGGTGGCAGCAGCGGTCCTCCATTGCGATGACCTTGCCGCTCATGCCGCGAAAGATCAGCACCGGTTCGTTGAGATAGGTGCGCCCTAGCAGTTTGTGGTCAACCAGTTCGTGATCCCACGCTGCCATGTACCAACAATTCTTCAGAAACATGTCGACCTCCGTCGGAATGCCTTGCGGACCGGACCGGAGCCATCGCCCACCGCCGCATCAACGTCACTCGTACTACAACCGCGAACCCTGTGCAAGGGCCGCCGGTAACCACGCAACAACCATGGAATATGGGCACAATCAAACGCTTGTACAAACAATTGACGGCTGCTCAGCATGCGTTGCCGGGTTCGTCACGTCGCCACCGGGCAAGTAATCGTTCCTGCCCCGTCAAACGGTCACAGCACGCGGCCGCAGCTCCGATCAGGTTCCGCCGCCAGCCGCCGCCTCGCGGCTGAAACTCCTCTGGTA
Source organism: Rhodanobacteraceae bacterium (assembly GCA_050738055.1). Taxonomy (GTDB): domain Bacteria; phylum Pseudomonadota; class Gammaproteobacteria; order Xanthomonadales; family Rhodanobacteraceae; genus 66-474. Next base: position 1,092 of record JBOHYT010000002.1, on the reverse strand, counting down.
GAGAGATTGCTTGGGCGCAGCCATCACGCGTCGGACCATCGGTTCGAAAAAAGACAGCGGCAAGGTTTCGCCCGCGGGGTCAAACGCGGCCGCATCGTACTTGGTGCAGAACTTCAGGGTACGCCGATAGTGCGGATGGTCGCGATACTGGTCGCGAAGATTCTTGTCCAGACCCAGATAATCGAAGAAGTAGTAGCCTTGGAAGATCGCGTGGTGCTTGACCATCCAGTAGTTTTCCTCGCTCACGAACGGTTGCACGATGCTGGCGGCGACGTCGGCGTGGTTATAGGTACCGAGCGTGTCACCCATGTCGTGCAGCAGCGCGCACACCACGTACTCTTCATCCTGGCCATCGCGATACGCCAGGGTTGCGGTTTGCAGGCCGTGGGTCAGGCGATCGACCGCGAATCCGCCGTAGTCGCCCGCCGACAGCTGCAAATGCCCGAGCACGCGATCCGGAAGGGAATGCGCAAAGCGCGCGATCGCACCACTGATGATCTGCCAATCCCCGGCCGTGCCGTCGCGCATATGCGCAAAGCCCGCACGCGGTTCATCAGGGTGTTCTGGCTGCCGCATGGGTACCTCCGCGTGACTCTCCGGGGACTGCGCATGCAACGAGTCCGGGCTGCATGGTGCCCATTGGAAACTGCGATTTGGCGCGGTGCGGAAAGCCGGACCAGCGCGGACAGCTCGGTCTTCGAATCGGGCCAAACCAACGCACGGGAGCGCCGCACTCGCACCTTTCGGGCCAACCGTGACAGAGTAGCACGACCGCGCGAAGCCGCAGCCCTCAGCCTCTTCCAACGACACATGAGCGGCGTTCATGTCCCGCTTCCCCGACGAGCCCGACAACGGTGCGCTCGGCGGGAATGTCTTCCTTGGTGATGACGTCGACTACCCACGGAGTACTGCATACTTCCAGTGCGTAACCGGGTGCAAGCCAGCGACACGGCAACACAGCCGCATCCTTCAACCCAGATAACACGGTCCGGTTTCACGCACCTCGATCGCCGCCCACTCGGCGGCCGGGCACAGCGCAGCAAGTTCCAATGCTTCTCCGCGTGTGGCGCAATCGACCAGGAAGAAGCCGCC
>JBOHYT010000001.1:0-9819 GCA_050738055.1 Rhodanobacteraceae bacterium | reverse complement strand
CGCGAGCGCGCGCATGAAAAACTGGATCCCGTGTCACCGCACATCCCTGTGCTGCAGGGGATGAAGTTGTGACAAGGCACTGGATCCCGTGTCAACGGCCGTCCATGGCCTGCACGGGGTGACGTTCTGACAAGGCACTGGATCCCGTGTCAACGCACATCCCTGTGCTGCACGGGGTGACGACATCCTGTCGTCACTTGATCTTGCCTTCCTTGTAGATCACGTGCTTGCGGACGACGGGGTCGTACTTTTTGACCTCCATCTTGTCCGGGGTGTTTTTCTTGTTCTTGTCGGTGGTGTAGAAGTGGCCGGTGCCGGCCGAGGAGGTGAGGCGGATCTTGTCGCGTTTGCTGGCCATGGTCGTTCTCCTTACACCCTCTGCCCTTTCGCGCGCAGATCTGCGAGCACGGCGTCGATGCCGTTCTTGTCGATGGTGCGCAGCGCGTTGCTGGACACCCGCAGCTTCACCCAACGGTTCTCGCTCGGCACCCAAAACCGGCGCTCGTGCAGGTTGGGCAGCCAGCGGCGGCGGGTCTTGTTGTTGGCGTGCGAGACGTTGTTGCCGGTGCTCACACCTTTACCGGTGACCTGGCATACGCGTGCCATGGCGATCTCCTCATGAGGTTCCGCGTGGCCCGCGGAAGTTCGGCCCGGCGTTGGATGCTTGCGAATGCCGGAGGCGCCGTGTTCGATCTCGCGTCGCACCGCGGGATGCCCGGATGCCCGGGCCGGCTGGAAGTCAGCCGCGTAATGTAGCAGGTGGCGGCGTGGCGGGCAATCGGAACGCGTGCATCGACTCGGTGAGTGTGGGACAATCCCCGATCTTTGACCTTTCCCGAGTGGAGCTTTACGAACATGGCAGAAGAGACCCCGGTCGCCACCAACGGCCAAGCCGCCCCCCAGATGCAGATGGCGCTGCAGAAGATTTACGCGCGCGACGTCTCGTTCGAGGTTCCCAACGCCCCCAAGGTGTTCCAGGAGGAAGGCCAGCCGCAGGTCCAGTTGAATCTGAGTCACAAGGCCAATGCCATCGAGGGCGACAACTACGAAGTGGTGCTGACCCTGACGGTCACCTGCACCCTGAACGAGCGCACCGCGTATCTCGCCGAGGTCCACCAGGCCGGGGTGTTTTCGTTCGTCGGCTTCGATCCGCAGAACCTCGCCACGGTGCTCGCGACGTACTGCCCGAACGTGCTGTTTCCGTTCGCGCGGCAGACTGTCTCCGATCTGGTGCTGAACGGCGGCTTCCCGCCGCTGCTGCTGCAGCCGATCAATTTCGACGCGTTGTACGCACAGCAGCAGCAACAGGCGCAGCAGCAGGGCCAATTCGGCGACGGCGGCGGAAAGCCGATCCTGAACGCCTAGATCATGGCTGCGCGCGCGACGGTCGCCGTACTCGGCGCCGGCTCGTGGGGCACCGCGCTGGCCGCCCTGCTGTGCGGCAACGGCATGGCGACTCGCTTGTGGGGACGCGACGCCGATGCGCTCGCGAAGATCGCGGCCGAACATCGCAACCGGCGCTACCTGCCGGAGCTCGAGTTGCCCGCGGGTCTCGCCTGCGTGCGCGACCTCGCCGAGGCGCTGGACAGGGTTGAACTCGTACTGGTTGCGGTGCCGAGCCACGCGTTTCACGTAGTGCTCGACCAGGTGGCACCGCTGCTGCCGCCCGGCGCCGGCTTCGCATGGGCGACCAAGGGCTTCGAGCCCGGTACCGGGCGTTTTCTCCACGAACTGGTGGCCGAGCGCCTGCCTGCGACACCGGCGGCGGTGGTGACCGGGCCTTCGTTCGCGCGCGAAGTGGCCGCCGGGATGCCGACCGCCGTCACCGTGCATTCCTCCGACGATGCCTTCGGACACCGGGTTGCCGAATGGCTGCACAACCGCACGTTTCGTGCCTATACCGGCAACGACATGCTGGGCGCGGAACTCGGCGGGGCGATGAAGAACGTGCTGGCGGTCGCGACCGGCGTCGCCGATGGCATGCAGCTTGGTCTGAATGCACGCGCGGGGCTGATCACCCGCGGCATGAACGAGATGCTCCGGTTGGGCGCGGCGCTGGGTGCGCAGCCGCAGACCCTGATGGGCCTCGCGGGCCTCGGCGACCTGGTGCTGACCTGCACCGGCGAGCTGTCGCGCAACTATCGCTTCGGTTTCGCGCTCGGGCAGGGCGTGCCGCTCGAGCGGGCCCTGACCGACATCGGACAAGTGGTCGAGGGCACGGTGGCCGCCGATGAGGTGATGCGGCTGGCCGGCCGCCACGATCTCGACTTGCCGATTTCGCAGCACGTGCAATCTGTCTTGCGCGGTGACATGACTCCCTCCGACGCCCTGCATTCGCTGCTGGCACGCGAGCGCAAGCCCGAATACCCCGAGAACCTGTTCGCGTGAATTGCCGCACCATGCCAGCGACCGCAGACAATGCCTTTACCACGGATCAACACGGATCGACACGGATGAAGCTGCCCATGGATCGGTGTGCATCCGTGCAAATCCGCGCAAATCCGTGGTAGGTGCTTCTGCCGTGGTTCTCACCGCACATCCGCTGGCCAGACGGCTTTCGCTGCATGCGTGTATGCTTGAGCCTTTTAGGTGTCAGGAACCAGGCGGATGCAATACCCCAGCAGTCAGCCGCATGCACCGACGCCGCGTGCCGTGGGTCGGGCGGCGCCTGCGCTGCCCGCCGAATGGGCACGCCTGCTGTCCGCGGCCGCGGGCAACCCCGACGCGCGTTCCGATCCGCCGACGCTCGGCTTCCTGCTGGAGATGCTGCAGGACGAGCCGCCGGTGGCCCGCATCGAGGTCGCGCCCGTGTTGCTGGAGACCGTGGCCAAGGGCCGGCTGGGCCGTGCGGTGCCGCTCGATCCGAAACAGCTCCTCCACGCCAGCCTGAGCGAGGCGGACACCCGACTGGCGGCCAGCGTGCTCGGCCTGCCACAGACGCGGCGCAAGGGCCGCAGCTATGCGCAACTTGCCGGCGCGTTCGGCGATGCGCTGCTGCGCGAGCTTTTGGGTTCCGCGCCGAGCCTGCTGGGTGGAGTCGCCGGATTGCGCCTTGCGTTGGGCAACCCGCGCCCGCTGGAATGGGGCTGGCAGCTCGAGCGCGACGGCCGCCAGCGGCTGCTGCCGAAGTTGCCGGCGCACCAGCGCGTGGTGCGGGTCGGTGGCTTGTGGTACCTCGACCCGGAACGTGCCGAACTCGGTCCGCTCGATGCGGACACCGCTGAAGTCGCGTTGATCGACGCGCCGCCGCTCGCGCCCGAGTATGCGGAAGCGTTAGCGGAGCACGTCGCGTCCTCCGCATGGGCGGCGCGCGTCCCGGCTCCGCAGGCCTTCGATGCCGTGCAGCGGTCGAACCTCGCGCCCAAGCCGGTGATGATCTTCCGGGCGCTGACCCGGCATCCGCGGATCGGCGCCGGGACGCCCCCACTCGCCTACGCGCGGCTGGCGTTCGACTATGGCGGCGAGCGCCTGCCCGGTCGCGGCGGTGAAGCGATCGTGCGCCGCGTGCGCAACGGCAAGTTGACCGAGATCGTTCGCAAACGCGCGGAAGAACTGGCGACGATGGAGCGCCTGGAGGCGTTCGGGCTCGCCCCGCCGGTCGACTGCGAAGGCCTCCCCTGGGACATGGCCGATGCGCTGCCCGAGGACGCGTGGGTCTTCCCGGGCAAGGGCTATGCCGGCGCGCTGGAAGTCAACACGCCCGCGCGCTGGCTTGGCGTGCGCGAGAAACTCGAGCACGACGGGTTCGCGGTCGAATACGACTCGAGTTTTCCATTCGAGGTGCTGGAAGGGCCGCCGCGCTGGTACGGCGTTGCGCGCGCGGGCGATGGCGGCGAGGCGTTCGACTTCGAGATGGGCATCGAGGTCGAAGGCAAGCGGATCAACCTGTTGCCGACCGTGGCACGCGCATTGTCCGAACACACCCTGTCGCTGACCGCACCAGAAAATGAAACCAGGGACGCCATCTGGTACGCGCCCGTCGACGACCGCCGCCGCGTCGCGGTTCCGCTCGCGGTCTTGCGCAAGCTGCTGGCGCCACTCGCCGAATACCTGGCGCATCCGCGCGACAAGCTGCGTCTGCCCCGCGTGCAGGCCGGGCGGCTGGAGGAATTCGAAGGCGCGCTGCCGAAGGGCGGCAAGCTGGATGCGCCGAAGGATTTGACCGGCTTCACCGCGCGGTTGCGCGAAGCCTCCGAGCACGCCTCCGATGCGGTGCCCGAAGGGCTGGTCGGCGAATTGCGCCACTACCAGCGCGAAGGCCTGCGCTGGCTGAACGCGCTGGCGGCGGCAGGTTTGGGCGGCGTGCTGGCCGACGACATGGGTCTTGGCAAGACCGTGCAGATGCTCGCACACATCCTCGCGCTCAAGCAAAGTTCGGCCTTGACCCAACCGGCGCTCATCGTCGCGCCGACCAGCCTGATTCCGAACTGGCAGGCGGAAACCGAACGCTTCGCGCCGTCGCTGAAGGTGTTGACCCTGCACGGTCCCGAGCGCGTGAAGAGTTTCGACCGGCTGGCCGGCCACGACGTGATCCTCACCAGCTACGCGTTGCTGCCGCGCGATCTGCCGGTGCTGCGCGAGCACCCGTTCGCGCTGGTGGTGCTGGATGAGGCGCAGCAGGTCAAGAATCCACGCACCCAGGCGCGGCGCGCGCTGCTTTCGATCGCGGCGAAGCGGCGCATCTGCATGACCGGCACGCCGCTGGAAAACCACCTCGGCGAACTGTGGTCGCAGGTGGATCTCGCGGTGCCGGGGCTGCTCGGCGATGAGGGCTCGTTCCGCCGCCACTATCGCATCCCGATCGAACGCCAGGCCGACGCCGGCTGCCAGGCCCGGCTCAACCACCGCATCGCGCCGTTCATCCTGCGCCGCACCAAGGCCCAGGTGGCCACCGAGTTGCCGCAGAAGACCGAGATCGCGCGTCGCGTGGTGCTGTCGGGCAAGCAGCGCGAACTCTATGACGCACTGCGCATTTCGCTCGGCGAGGAAGTGCGCGAAGTGGTCCGCCAGCGCGGCGTCGAGCACAGCGGCATCATCGTGCTGGATGCACTGCTGAAGCTCCGCCAGACCTGCTGCGATCCGCGCCTGGTGAAGCTGGAGTCCGCGCGTGCCGTGCGTGACTCGGCGAAGCTGGAACTGTTGATGGACATGCTGCCGGATCTTCTGAGCGAAGGCCGGCGGGTGCTGCTGTTTTCGCAGTTCACCGAGATGCTGGCGCTGATCGCGCGCGAACTGAACCGCAGGCACCTGCAATACGTCACCCTGACCGGCGACACCCGCGATCGCGCCGAGCCGGTCCGCAAGTTCCAGGAAGGCGAGGTGCCGTTGTTTCTGCTGTCGCTGAAGGCCGGCGGCGTCGGCTTGAATCTCACCGCCGCCGACACCGTGATCCACTACGACCCCTGGTGGAACCCGGCTGCGGAAACCCAGGCCTCCGACCGCGCGCATCGCATCGGCCAGGACAAACCGGTATTCGTGTACCGATTGATTTGCGCCGACACCGTCGAGGAGCGCATCGAGGACCTGAAAGCGCGCAAGGCCGAACTCGCCCGCGCGGTGCTGGAAGGCGGGGGCACGCGCGACCGGCTGGCGTTCGACGAATCCGACCTCGACGCGTTGTTCGCGGCGGGGTAATGCGGGCTCGAAAGTGCGTTGCCGGGCTGCGGCGCGGGTTCAGGTTCCCGCTTGTGTGGTTGCTTGGCTGCGCTGCCTCAACGCGGCGTCCTGTTGCCGGATGCATGCGTGATGAGCGATGACCCACTGGTGCAGCTTGCCCCAATGCTTGCGTTCCGCGGCAATGACGGCGGCGCTTTGCTGGAACGAACCGACGATGGATCCCACCACGGGCATGACGGGTTTGGCATTGGGGTCGAGTACCCACTCGGGGACCGGCGTCATGCCGCCCGAGCCTTGGTCGATGGTCAGCCAGCCCGGGGTTGCCGATGTGTGCGAGCACAGCACCATGACACGAGCCAAGCGCACGGTCTTTGCATAGGGCGCCGCGTCCGCGCGTAACGTGGCGCTGCGGTTCAGCTTGGCGAACTGGCGCAAGACGATCCGTTGATTGAGTTTTGTGAGCCTGTCGAATTGTGCGGCTGCGGCCAGTGAGTTATCGCGTACCTGACCGATGATCACACGCGTCAACTGCTGCGGCCGCTGATCCGTAACGTCCAACAATTCAGCGTTGGCTACGAGAGGGTCGATTACCCAGCTCTGCCGTGCGGATTGGCCACCGGCATAGACCCAAGCGACGAATCCACCTGCCAGCGCCGCGGCTGCCGCGAAGCCGATGACGAAGCTCGTCGCGCCGATCACGAGCGACTTCGTGGATGGTATGCGCATCGTGCCTCCCGCGTTGCAGCGGAGCCCCGTGGTGCCTCATCTTATCTTGGCCTCGGTCCTCGCATCGGCACCGGATGACCGTAGGGCGACGTCGGCTCGCGCGACAGCTGGTTTTTCGACAGCGCGTCCAAGTACGACTTCCAGTTGCTGTCCTGGTTGATGCCGAGGTCGTACAGCGTTTCCCACGAGAAGATGCCGGTGGCGTGGCCGTCGGAGAAACGCAGCAGCACGGCGTAGTTGCCGACCGGCTCGATCGCGTCGATGCCGACGTCGCGCTTGCCGGCGACCAGCACCCGCTCGCCCGGTCCGTGCCCCTGCACTTCGGCGGACGGCGAATGGACCCGCAGGTATTCGCACGGCATCACGAAGCGCTCCCCGGAATCAAAGGAGACTTCCAAGGTTCGCGATTTCTTGTGGAGCGTGATGTCGGTGGGTTTGGGCGTCGGCATGCTGGGAGTGTGCGCGGCTCCGCGACATTCCGAAATGATCGTGATCAGCGGGTGTGCGCGAGCGTGTGGAAAAGCTGGATTGACTCGCGCCATCCATGGCGCTCGCCTGCGGCCGCCTTCGGCGTTCGCGTTGGCAATCCTGCCAACGCAGTCGGGTTCCATCGCCGATGGGGCTGGCGATGGCCCCGGAATGACGAACTGTTGTTATGCTCCCCGGTCCCGAGTCCCGTACCTACTGCGCACTCCCAAAGCCCGATCCCGCGAAGTCGATCCGCGGCGGTTGGCCGGCGACGTCCAGCAGCACTTGTGCGTACGGTTCGTCGAAGCTGATGGTCGAGATCTCGTCCCATCCGAAGAACGAAGGTTCGCGCAGCCATTCGGCGTCCGGGCTGATTTCCTGCAGGGTGAAGCCGTCGTCCTCGATGCCGAGCGGGCGACCGATGTAGCAGACTTCGTGCTCGTCCTCGGTGTCGACGTGCACGCACATCACCGCTGCGTACTCGGCGGTGGCCCGCACCACCTGGGTGATGTCGTCGAGCGGGAAGTTGCGCGGGAGGCGCGGATGAGTGTTGCGCACCGCCAGCGCCTTTTCCATGAACACATGGTGGCTGTCGGGCGCCTCGACTTCGGTGATGTCGACGAGGCGCATCGCGTACAGGCCGTCGAAGCCGATCTGGTCGCCGACCACCCACAGCAGCAGCCACTCGCGTCCGATGCCGGCGAGGTAGCCGCAGAAGCTGCCGTCCTCAAGGTTGCTGCGCCACACCCGAATCAGTTCGCCCCGCTGCAGCGCGCCGCGGAGCTTCGGGCGTGGGCTGCCGGACTCGAATTTCAGAACCTTGCCCATGGCGTCATTGTAGCGGGACGAGCGCGGAATACCCTGACCCATTCCTCACCAACCGTGCTCACAGGATGTAGCGGGACAGGTCCTCGTCGGCAGCGAGGTCTTTCAGGTTTTTGTCGACATATTCGGCGTCGATCACGTACTTTTCCCCGTTTTTGTCAGCAGCTTCGAACGAGATCGTTTCCAGCAGCCGCTCCATCACCGTCTGCAGGCGCCGGGCCCCGATGTTTTCGGTGCTTTCGTTGACGTTGAACGCGACTTCCGCCAGCCGGGCAATGCCGTCGTCGCTGAATTCCAGGGTCACGCCCTCGGTCTTGAGCATGGCTGCATATTGCTTGGTCAGCGCGTTGTGGGGCTCGCGCAGGATCCGGTTGAAATCATCGACCGACAACGCGGAGAGTTCGACCCGGATCGGCAGGCGGCCCTGGAGTTCCGGGATCAGGTCGGAAGGCTTGGCCATCGAGAACGCACCCGAGGCGATGAACAACACGTGGTCGGTCTTGACCGGGCCGTACTTGGTCGACACCGTCGAGCCTTCGACCAGCGGCAGCAGATCACGCTGCACGCCCTCGCGGGAGACGCCCGCGCCGCTGCCCCACTCGCTGCGCTGGGCGACCTTGTCGATCTCGTCGATGAACACGATGCCGTTCTGCTCGCAGTTTTCGACTGCCTGCGCACGCAGCTCGTCGTCGTTCAGGAGCTTTCCGGCCTCCTCGTCGATCAACAGCGGTCGCGCGGCCTTGATCGTCAGTTTCCGCTTCTGGGACTTGCTGCCGCCGAGGTTCTGGAACATCGAACTCAACTGCTGCGACATTTCCTCCATGCCGGGCGGCGCCATGATCTGGACGCCGACGTTCATCGCAAACTCGAGCTCGATCTCGCGGTCGTCCAGCGCACCTTCGAGCAATTGCTTGCGGAGCTTCGCACGCGTCGAAGAATCGTGTTCGAGCGTGGCCGCGGCGTCTGCGTCGCCCTGCTGGTTCCAGCCGCCGCTCGACTCGCGCCGCGGCAGCAATGCATCGAGGATCCGCTCGTCGGCGTGTTCCTCGGCCTGCGAGTGGACGCGTTCCTTGGCGAGGTCGCGGGTCAGTTTGTAGGCGACGTCGGCGAGGTCGCGCACGATCGAGTCGACGTCCTTGCCGACATAGCCGACCTCGGTGAACTTGGTCGCCTCGATCTTCACGAACGGCGCCTTGGCGAGCGTGGCGAGGCGTCGCGCGATCTCGGTCTTGCCGACACCGGTGGGGCCGATCATCAGGATGTTCTTGGGCGTCACCTCGTTGCGGAACCCGGGATCGAGCTGCATCCGCCGCCAACGGTCGCGCAGCGCGATCGCGACCGCGCGCTTGGCGTTGTGCTGGCCGATGATGAAGTGGTCGAGTTCGTTGACTATTTCGCGGGGGGTCAGTTCGCTCATGACGGGCATCGGGAGTCGAGAATGGGGAATAGTTGAAGCGAAGAGGGGGCGGGCGTGATGACGGGGCCGGACTCGATACGGCTGTTGCCGTTCCGATTCCCTATTCCCGATTCGCGATTCCCAGTTCTTCGATCGTGACGTTGTGATTGGTATAGATGCAGATGTCGCCTGCGATGCCGAGCGCCTTTTCCACGATCTGCCGCGCGTCGAGGTCGGAGTTTTCCATCAGCGCCCTCGCCGCGGCCTGCGCGTACGGGCCGCCGGAACCGATCGCGATCAGGCCGTGTTCGGGTTCGAGCACGTCGCCATTGCCGGAGATCAGCAGCGAGGTTTCCTTGTCGATCACCGCCAGCATCGCCTCGAGTCGCCCGAGGCGGCGGTTGGTCCGCCATTCCTTGGCCATTTCCACCGCGGCGCGGGTCAACTGGCCGCTGTGCTTGGCCAGCTTGTCCTCGAACAGTTCGAACAGCGTGAAGGCATCGGCGGTTGCACCGGCGAAGCCCGCCAGCACGTCGCTGTCCTTGCCGAGCCGGCGGACTTTCCGCGCATTGGCCTTGACCACGGTGTTGCCGAGGGTGACCTGACCATCGCCGCCGAGCACGGCCCTGCCGTTCTTGCGCACCGACAGGATGGTGGTGGCGTGAAAGGACTCCATGGACGCCTCGCCAAGGGAAGGGGTGCCGAGAAGGTGGGGACGACGGTCGCCAATGGCAAGCGTCTCGAAAAACAAGGAAACCGCGTCGGCGCTTCCGTCCGTGGTGGCGGCC